>JAHDGO010000243.1 GCA_020627605.1 Yoonia sp. | reverse complement strand
GCCAGATCAAGGGCGGCCCCATCAGGGGCCGCCCCTTTTTCTTCGTGCGACGTGGCTGCAAGTCACGCAATTGCGAGATCAGCTGCCTTTCCTTTCTACTCCATCCGGTATCAACTCAATCGCATCGCTTGCGGCAGCATGTGCCGCAAACCACTGATCGGCAGGATGGACATGTGACCCCACTCAGAACCTTTCTGCTCACCTGCGTGATCATGTGTGCCTTTGCGGCGAACTCTCTTCTGAACCGCTTGGGCGTGGCCATTCAGGGCATGGACCCGATGGATTTCGCGACTGTGCGGACGGGGGCCGGGGCGGCGATGCTTTGGCTCTTGGTCTTGCTGCGCAGCGCACCACCGCCTGCACTGATCAATCGGCGGCGGCTGGCAGGTGCTGTTGCCCTTGCTGTCTACATGGTTGGCTTTTCATGGGCCTATATCACGCTGGATGCCGGGCTTGGCGCCCTGATCCTTTTTGGTGTTCTGCAAATTGTGGTCTTCGGCTGGGCCGTCTTCGAAGGCGGCACCATCCCTGCCCTGCGCTGGATCGGCGCGGCGATCGCCCTGATCGGGCTTGGCGTGCTCCTCTGGCCGTCAGGCGCTGCGGCTCTGCCACTTGGTGGTGCGCTGTCCATGACACTCGCCGGGGCGGCCTGGGCGGTTTATACGTTGCTGGGCCGGGGCGAGGCTGACCCACTGGGCGCAACCGCGAGCAATTTCCTGTTATGCCTGCCGCTGGTCGCCTTGGTCATGTTTGCCACCGGCATTGGCACAATGCCTTTGTCTGGAGTGACCACGGCGATTATTGCGGGAGCTGTCACATCCGGGCTGGGCTATGCAATGTGGTATCGGGTGCTGCCCGGCCTGCCAACAACCGTGGCGGGCATCGCTCAACTCAGTGTCCCGGTCATTGCCGTCGCCGCTGGTGTTGCGTTTTTGGGCGAGATGCTCAGCCTGCGCCTGATCGTTGCCGGGCTGCTGGTGCTTGGCGGGATCGCCGTTTCGTTATCGGTGCGACGTTAGGTTTCGGACGGCACCCCCTTTTGCGTTAATCATCCCGTGTTAGATATATGACATGAAACGCATGCTCGCCTTTGCCTTGGCCCTGTTCACCGCCGCCCCCGCAGCGGCCGAAGACTGCGTTGTCATGCTGCATGGACTGGCCCGGACAGAGATTTCCTTTACCCCGATGCAGCTGTTTCTGGAAGAGGCCGGGTATCAGGTCGTCAATCGCGGCTATCCGTCGACAGAGGCAAAGATCCAAAATCTGGTCGAGGATACCTTGCCAGAGGATGTGGCCGCCTGCGGCGACAAGCGTGTGCATTTCGTGACCCATTCGATGGGTGGCATCCTTGTGCGCGCATGGCTCAGCTATAACAGGCCAGAGGTGATGGGCCGCGTTGTCATGCTCGGCCCACCCAATGGCGGGTCGGAACTGGTTGATATTTTCGGTGACTTTGAACCCTTCCAATGGGTCAACGGGCCAGCAGGCCTGCAACTGGGAACAGAGCCAGGCAGCCTGCCAAACAGTCTGGCTGCGGTGCCGTATGAAATCGGGATCATCGCCGGGGACCGGACGCTGAACCCCGTCTACTCCGCGCTCATCGACGGGCCTGACGACGGTAAGGTCTCTGTCGCCTCAACCCGGCTCGACGGGATGCAGGACCATATCGTGCTGCCTGTCACCCACACCTTCATGATGAACAACCCACTGGTGATGGAAGAGGTACTGCTGTTTCTGCGTGAAGGGCGGTTTGACAAAGACCTGTCACTCACCGACATCATCTTCGGTACGGACTCTGATTAGCCGGTGATCCGGTTCACATGGCCCATCTTGCGGCCCGACTTGACCTCTGCCTTGCCGTAAAGATGCACCGCGGCACCTGTCTTGGCGATCTCTGGCACGCGGTCCATATCGTCGCCGATCAGGTTTTCCATCACGACATCGGCATGACGTGTGCCGTCGCCCAACGGCCAGCCAGCAACAGCGCGGATATGCTGCTCAAACTGGCAGATGGTGCAGCCATTCTGCGTCCAGTGGCCAGAGTTGTGCACCCGCGGCGCGATCTCGTTCACGATCAGGCCTTTGGGCGTCACGAACAGTTCCACCCCCATGACGCCAACATAGTCCAGCGCATTCAGGATCTTTGCCGCAATCAACACCGCATCAGTCCGCTGGCCCGGTGTCAGCCGCGCAGGCACCGTTGTTGTGCGCAGGATCCCATCCTCATGCACATTTTCACCGGGGTCATAGCAGGCGACAGCACCATCAGGGCCACGTGCGCCAATGACCGAAACCTCGTGACTGAAATTGACGAAACCTTCCAGTATGGCCGGTGCGCCAGCCATATCCGCTAGGGCGGCATCGGCATCCGCCGCCATCATGATCCGCGCCTGTCCTTTGCCATCATAACCAAAGCGGCGGGTTTTCAGGATCGCGGGCGTCCCGATCCGGTCCAGCGCGGCAGTCAGACTGGCGGCGTCAGTCACGTCAGCAAAGGGCGCGGTTTGCAGGCCAAGGTCCTGCAGAAATGTCTTTTCCACCAGACGGTCCTGACTGGTGGCAAGCGCCTGGCGTCCCGGATGGATCGGGGCAAGCGTTTCCAGCAGATCCAGCGCGCTGGTCGGGATATTCTCAAACTCGTAGGTGATGACATCGACAGCATTGCCAAAGGCGGTCAGCGCCTCCACGTCGTCGTAGCTGGCAGTGGTCACACGATGCGCCACATCACCGGCAGGTGCGCCTGCACCGGGCTCATAGATATGGGTTTTCAGGCCAAGCCGAGCGGCCGCAACCGACAGCATGCGTCCCAGCTGACCACCGCCCAAGATACCGACAGTGGCCCCGACAGGGAGTGCGTCAGTCATCAACAGGTTCTTCCGGAATCGAGGCGCTGAGGTCAACGCGCCATTGGTCCAATCGCGCGGCGAGTGCCGGGTCCTGCAAGGCCAGAATGCCCGCCGCCATCAACCCGGCGTTCTTGGCACCTGCCGCGCCAATCGCCATGGTCGCCACGGGGTAACCGCGCGGCATTTGCAGGATGGAATACAGGCTATCAACCCCCGACAGCGCCTTGGTCTGCACTGGCACACCGATCACGGGAACACGTGTTTTCGAGGCCATCATGCCCGGCAAATGCGCGGCCCCACCTGCCCCGGCAATGATCACCTGCAAACCGCGATCAACGACCGTTTTGCCATAGTCCCACAACCGGTCAGGCGTGCGGTGGGCAGAGACGATCTTGGCCTCATACGGGACGTCCAATGCATCCAGCACATCCGCAGCCTCGCGCATGGTGGGCCAGTCAGATTGGCTGCCCATGATGATGCCAACAACAGGTTTGGTCATGCGATGTCCCAACAGAAAATTGAAGCGGCACTATAGCCAGCGCGCGCGGCGCGACAATGCCTCTCAGGCGATAATGTCCGGCAGAATTCGATCTTCCAACTGGGCGATCTGATCCTTGAGGTAAAGCTTCTGTTTTTTCAGACGCTTGATGGTCAACATGTCCGACGCACCACGATCATGCAGGGCCGCGATTGCCTCATCCAGATCGCGGTGCTCGCGGCGCAGGACCTCCAGCTTGACGCGAAGGACCTCTGTCTCGTCCATTTCCGCTGTGATGTTCATGATGAAACTGCCCAGATGCGTCACGCTGACCGCAATGTAGCGCATTTCGGGCCCGGTTTCCTACACCTTACTCTTGATCAAGACCCCCCAGACACCCATATTTTTACCAAGCCGGTCGCCAGAACGGGGCCGCACCATGACAGTCGCTTAACGAAGGGCATGTCCGATGACAAAATTGGCTTTGGGAACGCATCCGTTCCTCTTGGGGTTCGAACAGCTGGAACGGCTGGTAGAGCGTACCGCGAAAAGCGGGAACGAAGGCTACCCCCCCTACAATATCGAACAAACATCAGACAATTCATACCGGATCACACTGGCTGTGGCTGGCTTTGCCGAGGGTGATCTATCGATTACCGTCGAAGACAGCGCGCTGGTCATCCGGGGCCGCCAGACCGACGACAGCGAAGGCCGGGTGTTCTTGCACCGTGGCATCGCCGCGCGGCAGTTTCAGCGGTCATTCGTTCTGGCCGATGGCGTCGACGTGGGCGAGGCCATCATGGAAAACGGG
>JAHDGO010000242.1 GCA_020627605.1 Yoonia sp. | reverse complement strand
ATGGCGAAACCGTAACCTATGCGACCAACTGGCTGCGCATCGGAATTGTCGGCGGTATCTTCATGCTGGGGCAGTTTCTGGAAGGCAACATCCTGACACCGAAACTGGTTGGCGGCTCTGTCGGCCTGCATCCGGTCTGGCTGCTGTTTGCGTTGTCGGTCTTTGGGTCACTCTTCGGCTTTGTGGGTATGCTGGTTGCGGTGCCGATTGCGGCGATCATCGGTGTCGTCGCCCGCTGGGGCATCGACCAATACAAGCAAAGCCTGCTTTATCGCGGGCAATCCTAGATGGCAGATCAGCTGACGTTTGACTGGCCCTCCGGCGTCGCACTGGGACCAGCGGATTTTTTCGTGGCAGAGGCCAATGCGCAAGCAGCAGCCATGCTGGCCGCACCGGAAAGCTGGCCGGAACGCAAACTGGTGGTTGTCGGCCCGGCAGGCTGCGGCAAAAGCCATCTGGCCCGCATCTTTCAGTTTGAAACCGATGCCGCCCTGTTGCGCGCCAGAGCAATGAAACCGGGGTTTGCGACCTCGGCAGACTGTGTCGTGGTCGAGGATATGGAACATCTGCCGCAAGAGGCCGAAGAGACGCTTTTTCATCTGCACAACAATCTGCGCGCCTCTGGCCGCACATTGCTGATGACAGCCCGGACACCGCCAAGCCGCTGGCCTCTGAAATTGCCTGATCTGCGCAGCCGGATGGAAGCCGCGACAATCGTACAGATTGCCGATCCCGACGATGCGCTGCTGTCCGCCCTGATCATGAAGCTTTTTGCAGATCGCCAGATCATGCCGAAACCTGATCTGGTCAGCTACCTTGTCAAACGGATCGAACGGTCCTTTGCCGCTGCATCCGATATTGTCAGGCGCCTTGATGAAACCGCGCTGGCTGATGGGCGCAGCATCAACCGGGCATTGGCTGCCGAACTGCTGGACAACACCGGCTAAAGCCTTGATACTTGTCACAGAACCGCAACAAATGCGGTCCAAAAGGCCCCATGAGCAACGCAGATTTTTTGAAAGGGGACTACCGCCCCGCCACCACGCTTGAAATTGATCTGGCCAGCCCGGAGCGGTTCGTCAACCGCGAGCTGAGCTGGCTCAGCTTCAATTGGCGCGTGCTGGAAGAGGCCGAAAACCCCCGCGTGCCTTTGCTGGAACGCCTGCGCTTTCTGTCCATTTCCGCCACCAACCTTGATGAGTTTTATACTGTCCGCGTCGCCGGCCTGCGTGAGCTGTCGAACGAGGGAAACACAACACCCGGACTGGACGGGCGCACACCAGCCGAACAGCTGGTCGTCATCGATCAGGACGCGCGCAAACTGATGGCGCGACAACAAAGGGTCTTTGTCGATTTGCAGGCCGCAATGGCTGGCGAAAATATCCACATCCTGTCGCAGGACCAACTGAGCCCCGAAGACATTGCCTACCTTGACGATGTGTTCATCGATCAGGTCTTTCCGGTCCTGTCGCCGCTGGCCATTGACCCCGCGCACCCTTTCCCGTTCCTGCCCAACGAAGGCTTTGCATTGGCGTTGCAACTGGAACGACCCAGCGACAAGCGCCAGTTGCGTTCGCTTTTGCCGGTGCCAGCGCAGATCGATCGCTTTGTCAGACTACCTGCCGAGGACGGGCACCGTTTCCTGCCGCTGGAAGAATTGCTGCTTCTCAATATCACGCGGCTGTTTCCGGGATACAAAGTCAAAGGCAGCTGCGCCTTCAAGGTCCTGCGTGACAGCGACCTTGAACTCGAAGACGAAGCCGAAGACCTTGTGCGCGAGTTTGAAACCGCCCTCAAGCGCCGCCGCCGCGGAGAGGTCGTCAGGCTGAAACTGTCAGCCGGTGCGCCCGGTGCCCTCAAAACGCTGATCATGCATGAGCTGCATGTCAACGAGGACACCGTGGTCGAGGTTGACGGGCTGATCGGCATTGCCGACCTTGGCGAACTTGTCCTTGATGCCCGGCCAGACCTGCTATGGCCGCCCTTCTCTCCGCGTGTCCCGGAACGGGTGCAGGATCATGACGGCGATATGTTTGCCGCGATCCGGCAAAAGGACATGCTGCTGCATCACCCGTACGAGACATTTGACATGGTGGTGCGCTTTCTGACCCAGGCAGCGCGCGATCCGAATGTCGTGGCCATCAAACAGACGCTTTACCGCACGTCGAACAAATCACCCATTGTCGAGGCACTGTGCGAAGCCGCCGAAGAAGGCAAATCAGTAACCGCGCTGGTCGAACTGAAAGCACGCTTTGACGAGGCGGCCAACATCCGCCAGTCCCGGCGGCTGGAGCGTGCAGGCGCGCATGTCGTCTACGGGTTTCTGAACTACAAGACCCACGCCAAAATCAGCACCGTTGTCCGGCGTGAAGGCGAAAAGCTGGTGACCTACACCCATTTCGGCACCGGCAACTATCACCCGATCACCGCCCGCATCTATACCGACCTCAGCCTCTTTACCTGTGATGCAAAGCTGGGGCGCGATGCGACCAAAGTGTTCAACTATCTTTCAGGCTACGCGCAACCTGACGGGTTGGAAAACCTGTCGATCTCGCCGTTGACGTTGAAAAAGACATTGCTGCGCCGCATCGAGACAGAGGTCGAATACGCAAGAGCCGGCAAACCGGCGACGATCTGGGCCAAGATGAATTCCCTGATCGAACGTGACGTGATCGACGCGCTTTATGCCGCCAGTCAGGAAGGCGTCAAAATCTCGCTGGTCGTCAGGGGGATTTGCGGCTTGCGTCCGGGGGTGAAGGGTCTTTCCGAAAACATCCGCGTGAAATCCGTGGTGGGGCGGTTTCTGGAACATTCCCGCATCGTCTGTTTTGGCAATGGGCATAAACTGCCGTCGAAACGCGCCAAGGTGTTTATCAGCTCTGCCGACTGGATGGGGCGCAACCTGAACCGCCGTGTTGAAACGCTGGTCGAGATCAAAAACGCCACCGTCAAAGCGCAGATTGTCAGCCAGATCATGGCCGCCAATATGGCCGACGTGGCGCAAAGCTGGATCATGAACGCCGATGGCAGTTTTGAACGCGCCGCCATCGAGGAAGGCGTGTTTGCCTTCAACTGCCACCGGTTTTTCATGGAAAACCCATCATTGTCAGGGCGCGGGTCCGCGGGCGCATCTGATGTCCCCCAGTTGACGCATACCGACGATTGATTGATACCTTCTCACCGGGGAAGCGCGGGACATTAGCATGACACAAAGCCAGGACGCCGGTGCCATTGACTGGGGCCCATTCGGCAGGCCGCTCTTTGAAGATGCCGCCGCCAAGGGGCTCAGCCGGGTGGGCGTGATCGACGTCGGCTCCAACTCTGTCCGGCTGGTGGTTTTTGACGGAGCCGCTCGCTCGCCTGCGTATTTCTACAATGAAAAGATCATGTGCGCCTTGGGGGCCGGGCTGTCGCAAACCGGCCACCTGAACCCAGAAGGGCGCGTGCGTGCTCTCTCCGCGATCAGACGGTTTGCCGCGTTGGCCGATGGGATGGGCATTGCGCCACTGACGGCTGTCGCAACGGCGGCGGTGCGCGAAGCGTCTGACGGTGCCGCCTTTCGCGAAGAGGTGCTGCAGGAAACCGGGATCAAACTCTGGGTGATCGACGGCAAGGAAGAGGCCCGCCTGTCAGCGCAGGGTGTGCTGCTGGGCTGGCCCGGCAGCTACGGGTTGGTCTGTGACATCGGCGGGTCGTCGATGGAACTTGCCGATCTGGCAGATGGCCGTGTCGGGCATCGTGTGACCTCTGCCCTTGGGCCGCTCAAACTGCGCGAAATCAAGGGCGGCAAGAAGGCGGTGAAGGCCTATGTCCGCGAGGTTGTGGCAGACCTGCACGAACAGATGGGCCACCCCACCGGCATGCGCCTGTTTCTGGTCGGCGGGTCGTGGCGCGCGATTGCGCGGGTCGATATGGAACGGCGGGAATATCCGCTGACGGTTCTGCATGAATACCGCATGACCGCCCGACGCATCAGCAAGACCGCCGAATATATCCGCAAATCCGACCTGCAAGAACTGCGCAATCGCTGCAACATTTCCGACAGCCGCATGTCGCTGGTCCCGCTGGCCACCATTGTGCTCAAAGAACTGGTCCGCGTCTTCAAGCCGAAAGATGTCGCCATTTCATCCTACGGCATCAGAGAGGGGATG
>JAHDGO010000241.1:1813-4154 GCA_020627605.1 Yoonia sp. | reverse complement strand
GGTTCGCCTCGACCATTTCTTTCTTGGCCTGACGCGCTTCTTTTTCGCCCTTCTGGACCTGTTGCACGATCCGGCGGAATTCGGTGATATCGACGCCGACGTACTGACCAACCTGAGCCATATCAGCACGCAAGTCTTCAATCTTGGCGGTCGATTTCTCGATCAGCATCTGCCAACCGCGCCCGGACTTCTCCGACATCTCTTCAAGCCAGTTGGGGTCAAGCTCTCGCCCGCGATAGGCATCCACAAACTCGCGCCGGTTGATGCGGGCCTGGTCGGCCAGTTTTACCATGGCGCTGTCAATCGACATGATCCGGCGGTTGATCCCGTAAAGCTGGTCGATCAGCGCCTCGATCCGGTTGTTATGCAGGTGAAGCGAGTTCACCAGTTCAACGATCTCTGACCGCAGTTTCTGGTATTTCTTCTCTTCCTTGTCAGAGAAGGACGAATCCTCGTTCAGGGTCGCGGACATCCGCGCGTCCTGCATGTCGGACAGCAGTGCAAAGTCGCGTGCGATCAGTTCCAGCGTTTCAAGCACGCGCGGCTTGAGTGCAGCCTCCATCGCGGCCAGCGACATGTTGGCCTGATCGTCATCGTCGTCATCATCGTCCTTGGCAATCGGATTGCCGTCGGCGTCGAGTTCCTGCGTTTCCTCTTTCTTGGCCTCGCCGGGTGCGGCCGCAGGGGCAACAACGGTTTCCTGGTCCCCGTCTTCGCCCAGCTGATTGCCGAAAGTGGTTTCAAGGTCGATCACGTCGCGCAGCAGAATGTCTTCTGACAGCAATTCGTCGCGCCAGATCGTAATCGCCTGGAAGGTCAGTGGGCTTTCGCACAGCCCCAGGATCATCGTGTTGCGGCCAGCCTCGATGCGTTTGGCAATCGCGATTTCGCCCTCGCGTGAGAGGAGTTCGACCGACCCCATTTCACGCAGGTACATGCGCACCGGATCATCCGTGCGATCCAGCTTTTCGGTTTCGGCCCCGCCCAGCGTGACCTCGCGCGAACCTGCGACAGTGGCAACTTCGGTGCCGCCCTTGTTGTCGTCTTCGGCTTCTTCGCTCTCTTCTTCCTCGGTGACCTGAATGCCCATCTCGGACAGCATCGACATCACGTCTTCGATCTGGTCAGAGGACACCTGATCAGGCGGCAAGACCGCGTTCAACTGATCATAGGTGATGTAGCCACGCTCACGCGCATCGGCGATCATCTTTTTGACCGCGGCCTGGCTCATATCAAGGCTGATATCGCCGTCCTGGTCGCCGTCCTTGCGGTCGTCGTTATCTTTCGCGGCCATGCAGAAATGCCCCTTCGAAGTGTCTGTTCCCAAGCCAAAGTGATTCGGCTGATTCGGCTGAATTCGAATCAACCTTGCATTTGGCTGATTCGCAAGCAGATGACACGTTGTTTTCTTGGTGTGTTGCCTGCCTTAGGACTTAGAACGATCCTGTCCTTTGGCAAAGTTGATCTGATCAAGAAGTTGATCAAATGCGCTTTGTTCGTCCTTTTTCATCCGGGCACCGTTCTCGCCAACGGCATACTCTGCCCGGTCTTCGTTGTCGCCGCGCCCCGCCTTGTCCAATGCCGCTGACGCCTGACGCAATCGCCATGTAACCCCTTCATCTGCAACGCCGCTCAGGTCCTCTACCGCATCTTCGATTTCGCGGGCATGGCCACGGCGCGCGCTGAGCTTTGCGAATTCTTCCGCCAGACAAAGCCGCGCGACTTCTGCGTTTCCGGCACGTCGCACCGCCGGGCTGATGGTCACATGGCTTTGCGCCATGAGCTTTTCAAGTGGGGCTTCGCCGAGATCATTCAAAACAGCGGCGCGCAGGTCCTCCGCGCCAAGATGACGCAGGATTGCCGCCTGCAAATCGCGGTGCATCGGGTCACGGCATTCCATCTGCTCCAGCGCAGTCTCAAAATCAATACCCACCTCCGGTGTCGCCATCAGGGTGGCAAAGATCACGGCTTCACGCAGATGATCCTCATCCGCCGTACCCGCCGCCAGCGCGGAGGATCGGGCCGCTGCCACCGGGCTGACGTCACGCTTCCATGGGTCCTGTCTGGGCGACCACCGCGCCCCACCGCCCTGACGCGCTGGCGCATTGCGTTTTGGTGCAAATAGCGCCCAGCGCATATCCTTGATCGCCTGACCGTAGTGTCCGCGAATGGACGGATCCTTGATCAGGCCAATCTTCTCGCGCAGCGTTTTGTCCAATGCAGCCTTACGTTCAGGGCTGTCAAACGACTGTCCTTCGGTCTCGCGTCGCCACAGCAACTGCACCATCGGCATGGCGGCATCGACCAGTTTCTGCATCGCGCCAGCACCCTGCGCCTTGAT
>JAHDGO010000241.1:0-1803 GCA_020627605.1 Yoonia sp. | reverse complement strand
AGGGTCCAGCCCCTCGGGCATCATCGCAAAACGCAGCGATTGCCCGGCCTCCAGCAGTGGTAGCGCGTTGTCGATAACCCGCATCGCGGCGCGCATGCCTGCCGTGTCACCATCCAGCGCGATGACGGGTTCAGGTGCCATACGCCACAGCAGGCGCAGCTGATCCTCGGTCACCGCCGTACCCAACGGGGCGACCGTGGCAGTGAACCCCGCCTCACTCAGTGCGATGACGTCCATATAACCCTCGGCAACGATCAGCGGCTTGCCCTTGCCCGCCGCCTCGCGCGCCGGACCGTGGTTGAACAGGCTGCGTCCCTTGTCGAAAAGCACGGTTTCGGGGGAGTTGTAGTATTTCGCCGGATGGTTGGGATCCATCGCGCGGCCACCAAAGCCGATGGCCCGCCCGCGCGCATCACGGATCGGAAACATGATGCGGTCGCGAAACCGGTTATAAAGGCCACTGCCTCGATCGCTCTCCGCAGCAAGACCCGCCTCGATGATCAGATTTTCCGCCACACCCTTGCCTGTCAGATGTTCCAGAACGCCGGTATTGGCCGGGGCAAACCCGATTTCCCAGCGCGCCTGCGCCTCGGCGCTCAGCCCGCGTCGTTCAAGATAATCACGCGCCTCTGCCGCCGCCCCGGTCTGCAACTGCAAGCGATGGAACTGCACCGCCTGTTGCATCACGTCCGTCAAGATAGTGCGGTGATCGGCCTTTTCCTGCGCGCGCGGGTCACGTTCCGGCACGGGCATCCCGGCCTCACCGGCGAGGAGTTTGACCGCATCCATGAAGTCGACATTCTCGGTCTCGCGCACAAAGGAAATCGCATCGCCCTTGGCGTGACAGCCAAAGCAGTAATAGAACCCCTTGCGGTCATCGACGTGAAAGCTGGCGGTCTTTTCCTGATGAAACGGGCAAGGGGCCCAAAGGTCGCCTTTGCCCTGATTGGACTTGCGGGTGTCCCACATCACCTTGCGCCCGACGACCTGCCCCAGGGACAGGCGGTTGCGCAATTCATCAAGGAAACCGGGGGGCAGACTCATGCGGCAGAGTATCGGCTATTTGCGGCCCGATGGAAATGGGCAGCTAGCCGCGCGCGGCCAGCCCCTGCATCGCTTGGCTTAACTCATGCACCAATGTTCCCGCCATCGAGCGCATGCCCATGATCTCAAACGCGTTTGGACCTGTGCGGATGATCGTCACCGTCATATGGCCAATCATCGTGCGGGCCACATGATTGGTCTTGAAGACAGTGGTGCGCAAATCGACGGGGCAAAGGCGGGCCAGAACGTCTACAACACCGTCACCGTTTATCGCAACAACGGCCCAGGCATCCGACTGGTCCGTGACTGCCGCCAATCCGTCCAACTTGACCTCTGCGGCCACCATCCATTGGCCGTGTCCGCACCATGTCACCGGCCCGGATCGCCGGTTTGCCGCTGGCAATCCGGCACCGGTCTGCACTTTCAGCGCGGCACCCACGGCCTTCGCCTTGCCCGCAAAAGGCGCGACCGAAGTCAGCTGTGTCATTGCCACCTCTGCAAGCGTCACCGCCCCCACAGTGACCGGCAGCAGTTCCGCGCACGGCGGCTTGGCGATTAATCTAGCCACGGGCGCGCCCTCCTTCTGGGTCAAAAAAGACCGGGTGGCAGACTTCAGCCTCTGCCGTGATCCCGCGCAGGTGATCACGCAGCTTGATCACCTCACCATGCCGCGCGCGCCCATTCTCCAAAAAGCCCAGCGCCAAGTGTGTGTCCATCGTCGGCGAATAGCAGACCGAGGTCGCGTAACCCTGACTGTTC
>JAHDGO010000240.1 GCA_020627605.1 Yoonia sp. | reverse complement strand
TGGACGTAGACAAGTTCGCGGGCCGGCTGTCGTTCTTTTTTGCCATCGGCATGAATTTCTTCATGGAGGCGGCGAAGCTGCGCGCGGCGCGTCTGCTTTGGTCGCGGATCATGGCAGAGTTTGAACCGAAGAACCCGAAATCCTCGATGCTGCGCACCCATTGCCAGACCAGCGGTGTCAGCCTGCAGGAACAAGACCCTTACAACAACGTCATCCGCACCGCCTATGAGGCGATGAGCGCGGTGTTGGGCGGCACGCAGTCGCTGCACACCAACGCACTGGATGAGGCGATTGCCCTGCCCACCGAATTCAGTGCCCGCATCGCCCGCAACACGCAATTGATCCTGCAAGAGGAAACGGGCGTGACCAATGTGGTCGATCCGCTCGCAGGCTCTTACTACGTTGAAAAGCTGACCCATGACCTGGCAGAGGCCGCGTGGTCCCTGATCGAAGAGGTCGAGGAACTGGGCGGCATGACCAAGGCCGTGGCATCCGGCATGCCGAAACTGCGGATCGAGGAAACCGCCGCCCGCCGTCAGGCCGAGATTGACCGGGGGATTGAGGTCATCGTCGGGGTCAACAAGTATCGCAAGGACAAGGAAGACCCGATTGATATTCTGGATATCGACAACGCCAAGGTGCGCGAGGCACAGGTCGCCCGCATCGAACGCACGCGCGCTGCCCGCGATCAGGCGGCCTGTGATGCGGCATTGGATGAATTGACCCGCCGCGCAAACGAGGGCGGCAATCTATTGGAAGCCGCGGTAGAAGCGTCCCGCGCCCGCGCCACAGTCGGAGAGATCAGCATGGCCATGGAAAAAGCATTTGGACGGCACCGCGCCGAGGTGAAGACTTTGGCAGGCGTCTACGGTGCCGCTTATGAAGGCGACGAAGGCTTTGCCACGATACAGGCGAGTGTCGAGAAATTCGCCGAGGATGAAGGCCGTCGCCCGCGTATGCTGGTCGTCAAGATGGGGCAGGACGGGCATGACCGGGGGGCAAAGGTGATTGCCACGGCCTTTGCCGATATCGGATTTGATGTGGATGTGGGCCCGCTTTTCCAGACACCTGATGAGGCCGCGCAGGACGCTATCGACAACGACGTGCATGTCATCGGGATTTCGTCACAGGCTGCCGGGCACAAGACACTGGCCCCAAAGCTGGTCCAGGCGTTGAAGGATGCCGGGGCCGAGGATATCATCGTGATCTGTGGCGGGGTGATCCCGCAGCAGGATTACCAGTTCCTCTATGACAATGGGGTCAAGGCGATCTTTGGTCCCGGCACCAATATCCCGAAAGCTGCCGAAGACATTCTTGGTTTGATCCGCGACGCGCGTAGCTGAGCAGGGTCACAGGGCCGCGTCCGGTGGGAGGATCGGACGTGGCCTTTTGTATTGCCGCAAAATGGTGTTCTTTTCGGGTGGACACGAAAGGCGCAGACCATGTTGACACTCGACCATCTAGCCATTTCCTGCACTGACCTTGCCGCAGGCACAGCCTGGGTCGCGGCGCAGCTGGGCGTCACACTGTTGCCCGGTGGCCAGCACGCCCGTTACGGCACGCATAACACGCTGCTGGGTCTGGCCGATGGGCTGTATCTGGAGGTGATCGCGATTGACCCGGACGCAGTGCCGGAGGCGGGCCATAGCTGGTTCGGGCTGGATAATTTCACCGGTCCTCCGCGACTGGGCAACTGGATTTGCCGCACGGATGATCTGCAAGAGGCCATGGGTAAGGCACCGGTCGCGGCAGGCCAGCCAAGGGCGCTGACGCGGGGGGATTTGGCGTGGCAAATCATGGTCCCTGATGATGGCAGCCTGCCCTACGGCGGGGCCTTTCCCACAATGATCCAATGGGCCGATGGCACGCTGCATCCGGCCGATCGCCTGCCGGACAGCGGCTGCCGGCTGCTGGGGCTTGAGGTGACGCATCCGCAAGCCAGCGCATTGCGCGCAATGATGGATTTGCACGATGACCGGGTGCAACTGACCGACGGGCCGTTCAGCCTGCGCGCCCGCTTTGAGACACCGCAGGGGGTGCGCGTGCTATGACGATCCGTCCTGCGACACCTGCCGACGCAGAGCAGATCGCCGCGATCTGGAACCATGCGATCCGCGAAACGGTGATTACCTTCAACCCTGTTGTGAAATCGGTAGCGGAGGTCGCCGAACTCACCGCCAATAACTGTCTGGTCTGGGCGGAAGGGGGACGCATCCTGGGCTTTGCCCGTTACTTTCCGTTTCGCAATGGCGAAGGCTATCGCTTTACCGTCGAACACACGGTCATTCTGCATGAGGATGCACATGGCAGAGGTGTGGGCCGCCGCTTGATGCTGGCATTGATGGATCACGCCAGGTCCGCTGGCAAACAGAGCATGTTCGCCGGATGCTCTGCCGAAAATGCGGGCGCCGTCGCCTTTCACGCCCGCCTTGGATTTGCAGAGGTTGCAACCCTGCGCCAAGTCGGGTTCAAGTTCGGGCGTTGGTTCGATCTTGTTTTGATGCAGAAAATGCTTTGAGGGGGCACGCCCCATGTCCATCTGGACCCGAATTGCAGAAGCCCTATCCGCCCTTGCCAGCGGCGAAGGCCTGTCGGCTGTATTTGACAAATTGCGTGGCGATCCTGACCGGTCGGTCGGCTTTACCATTGCGGTGATCGCGTTGGGCGCCAAGATGGCCAAGGCCGATGGCCGGGTCACCAAGGATGAGGTGGTGGCCTTTCGTGAGGTGTTCCTGATCCCGCCGGATGAAGAAGACAACGCGGCACGTGTCTTTAACCTTGCCCGGCAGGATGTGGCCGGGTTTGACACTTATGCGCGGCGGATCAAGGCGATGTATGGTGCCGATGACCGCCCGCTGTGCGACCTGTTGGAGGGGCTCTTTCACATCGCCCTCGCCGACGGGGTCTATCACCCGAAAGAGGATGATTTCCTGCATCAGGTGGCGCAGATATTCGGGTTTGACGAACGGCGGTTTCGCGGCATCCGGGCGCAGTTCGTGGCCGAGGCTGATCGCGACCCCTATGACGTGCTGGGCGTTGATCCTGACGCGCCGATGTCAGAGGTCCGCGCCGCATGGCGCGCGCTGGTGCGCGAAACCCACCCCGATCAGATGATGGCGCGCGGCGTGCCTGAAGAGGCTGTCAAACTGGCCGAACGCCGCATGGTCGCGATCAACCGCGCATGGGAAGAAATTCAAAGGGCCGCCGCGTGAAGCTGGCGACCTATAACGTCGAATGGTTCAACACGCTGTTTGACGATGATGGCGGGTTGATTGACGACGACAGTTGGTCGTCACGCTGGGATGTCACCAAGGCGCAGCAGACCGCCGGGTTGGGCCGTGTCTTTGCCGCGATGGATGCAGACGCCGCGATGGTGATCGAGGCGCCGGACACCAGCCGCCATCGCGACGGGCGTGTCGCGCTGGAAACTTTTGCCGCACGCTTTGGCCTGCGGGCGCGTGCAGCCCTCACCGGCTTTACAAACGATACGCAGCAGGAAATCGCGTTGCTGTATGATCCTGATGTGCTGACGGCGGCGCATGATCCACAAGAAAGCCCACGCGCACCCCGGTTTGACACCTCATTCGCGATGGACGTCGATATTGACGCCAATCCTGACCCGATTGTCTGGTCGAAACCGCCGCTGGAGGTGGCGCTGGACTCCCCCATCGGCCCGGTGCGGCTGATCGGTGTGCACGCCAAGTCAAAGGCACCGCATGGCGCGCGCGATGATGCAGAGGCGACGCGCATTTCGATCCAGAACCGGCGCAAGCAACTGGCGCAATGCATCTGGCTGCGCCACAGGGTCAGTGACCATCTGGATGCCGGTGACAACCTGATCGTGATGGGCGATTTCAATGATGGCCCGGGCCTGGATGAGTATGAAAAGCTTTTCGGCCGTTCAGGGGTTGAGATTTTGCTGGGCGAGGGGCGGGCGACGCAGCTTTACGATCCGCATGCCCGGATGGCACTGGGCCAGCGGATTGCAGCGACACCAACGACCGCGCGTTTCAAACGCAAGGGCCAACCCTATCTGCAGGCGCTGCTTGATTATGTTATGGTCTCAAACGGCTTGCGCCGGAAGGCACCGCAATGGCAGATCTGGCACCCCTTTGATCACCCGGCCTGTTATGCCGATGTGGACCTGCGCGAGGCACT
>JAHDGO010000239.1 GCA_020627605.1 Yoonia sp. | reverse complement strand
GCTTGCGGCATATGTACGCCATAGAAATCCCCATGCGGTGGGCGCTTGGATCAAACGATTGATGAAAGGGAAATCAGCATGAAACGGGTCATCACATACGGGACTTTCGATCTGTTTCATCTGGGCCACGTCCGTCTTTTGCGGCGTCTCGCGGCGCTGGGGGATGAGCTTGTTGTTGGCTGTTCCACGGACGAGTTCAACAAGCTGAAGGGCAAGAAAAGCGTCATGCCGTTCGAGCAGCGTCTGGAAATCCTCGAGGCCTGTCGCTACGTCGCCAAGGTCATACCCGAACGGGAGTGGGACCAAAAGCGTGGTGACATTACCCGCGAAGAGATCAGTGTCTTTGGCATGGGCGATGACTGGACTGGCAAATTTGATGACCTCAAAGACCTCTGCGAAGTCGTCTATCTGCCCCGTACCGAAGACATTTCCACCACGCAGCTCCGTGCTGAAGTCAAACGGATGGCCGAAGGCTAACGCCCGCGGCCAAACGCGACATAGCGGGCCTTGCCAATCAGGTTGCGCCACCGGTTTGCATAGGCCGGCAAGCGTTTGTGTTTCGCGAATTTCGCCACTCCGGCAAAATTGCTGCCGGTGATCGTGCTTTGCCCGGCATCAGCAACGTGGCTGGGGTAGGGCAGCAACCCATAGAGGCGCAGCCTGTGCACATGGCTGCGGTCCAACTCATGATCAATCGGCCGGGTGATTGGCCGAAAATCCGCCAGCAGCTGCGCCACGATATTGCGGTTGATCAGATACGCCCCGGTCCCGGTAAATGGTCCGATGTAGGCGGCGCATTGCCACTGGCCAAGATCGATTTTCTGGACTGGCCATTTGGCCCTGATGTGGTTCAGCTTCACCATGTCCCAGTCGCCCAGTCGCGTCAGTGCCGCATCAACAGCCGGGCGAAAGTCGTCGTGAAAAACGACGTCGTCCTCCAGCACCAGTGCGGCTGGTGCATCGGTGTCCAGAAAGGCTTGCCACACGCCCAGATGCGAGTGGTAGCACCCAATCTCGCCCGGCATGACAGGTCGGCCAACATTGCGTTCAAAGGCAGGGATGTCGACGGTGTCTTTCAGGTCGTCCCATCTGGCGCGCCCATCCACGGCGTCAAAGTGCCGGAAAGTCAGGCCAAGCCCATCCAGCTGGGTGCGCATGCGTGTGGCGCGTTCAACCGATCTGGGCAGGTTGATCATCCAGATCGGGATATCGCCCAGCGTCGGCTGGCTCATGCCAGATATGACCATTTCAACTGTGTGTTACGGGTGACTGCACGGGTCAGTGTCCTGCCAAGCACCTTGTCAAAGTCGTAGCCAGCAATCTCGCCAGAGCCGGGGCGGCGGGCCCAGATATCGGCTTCGGTGATGACATGGCCCTCTGGCAGATCCGCGTCCGCCACGACAGAGGCGCGGGCAAAGCGATAGACATCCTCTTCAGCACGCGTCCGCTCTTTGGGATTGTGCAGCGCGATGTGGATTTCGCGGGACCGGTCGATCAGATGGCGCAGCTCTGACGGATCCATCGAATTGATGATATCCGGCCCCTTGCGATAGCGTGTGTCGGTATAGTGTCGTTCCAATATGCTGGCGCCAAGGGCGACCGAGGCGAGCGCCATTTCCGGCCCGATGGAGTGATCGGAGAAGCCGACAACGGCCTTCGGAAAGGCCTTTTTCAGGTCAGTCACCCCTTGCAGTGACACGATTTCAGGGGGGGAGGGGTAAAGGTTGGTGCATTCCAGCAAGGCATAGTCGACGCCTGCATCTTCCAGAATGGCCACTGACGCGCGGATCGTCTGAATGCTTTGCATGCCAGTCGACATGATCACCGGTTTGCCCAACCGCGCGATGTGGCGGATCAGCGGCAGATTGTCGGCCTCGCCAGATCCGATCTTGAAGGCTGGCACGTCCAGATCGTTCAGAAAATCCGCTGCCGCACGCGAAAACGGCGTGGAAATCCAGATCATGCCAAGGCTTTCGGTATAGCGTTTCAGCTCTGCCTCATCCTCTCGCGAGAGGGCGCAGGCGGCCATCACATCCCAGATCGACACATCGGCGTTGGGCGGGAAGATCTGCTTGGCCTCCTCTGTCATCTCGTCTTCGATGATATGTGTCTGGTGCTTGATCATCTCGCAGCCCGCCCCGGCGGCAAGACGCGCCATGTCTTTGGCGACCTGCAGATCGCCACCATGGTTGATGCCGATTTCGGCAATCACCAGTGGCGGGTACTCTGGTCCGATCTTGCGGCCTGCGATGTCCATGGTGGCATACCTCTTTGAAAGTTGATGCTGTATGTAGGGCCTTTCACGAAATGGAGCAATCGCCGCCATACCATTGCATTGGGCCAAGACATGGTCCAAGTCACTGAGACCATTCAACAGGCCGACGCATGATCCGCAAATTCCTCAAATCGCTGGAACAGAAAGAACAGGCGCTGCGTGCCTCTTTCGGGCAGGATATCGATGACCCGGCAGAACGGCGGCGGTCCTGGCGTCATTATCAGTGGCTGGACCACGGCATACTGCGCACCTTCTGGCATAATTTTGAGAAGATCGCGCCGGGCGTCTACCGCTCCAACCATCCTGATCACAAGCGCTTCAAGGCCTATGCCGATTTGGGGGTGAAGTCCGTGCTGAACCTGCGCGGCGTCGCCAAGCAGCCCCACTACCTTTTTGAGGAAGAAAGCTGTGCCAAGCTGGGGCTGGAACTGTTCACGGTTCATTTTTCGGCGCGGCAGGCACCGCGCCGCGACCGGTTGCTCGAACTGATTGAAGTCTTCAAAACAATCCCGCGTCCCTTCCTGATCCATTGCAAATCAGGCGCCGATCGCACCGGTCTGGTGGCCGGGCTTTATCTGATGCTGCATGAAGGCAAATCAGTGGATGCCGCGCGTGCACAGCTGAGCTTTCGCTATCTGCACATCCGACGCTCTTCCACCGGTATTCTCGACCACTTCTTTGACGTCTATGCCGAACGCAATGCGCAAAGCCCGATTGATATCGCAGCTTGGATCAGGGACGAATATGACGCCGACGCGCTCACCGAAAGCTTCGCCGCCAAACAGGCCGCGCTCAAGCCCTGGCAGGGCTGGCGCTAGCCGCGCAGCCCGTCGGCGATCTGCTTGCCCATCAGATAGTCGATGACGTCCCAGTCAAACGGGCTGTCGACGTCAAGACTGCGCTCGTTGGGCACGATCAGCGGGATCACATGCCCTTCAAACAGGCGCGTGGCGGTGCGCAGATAGGCAGGTTTGACCACATAGACCAACCCCACATGGTCATAGACCATCGGGGCTTGCTGACGGGCCACAACGCCTTGGGGCAGGGGTTTTGACACCTGCAATGCGCCATTGGTGTCAGTTTCCAGCATGTTGAAATAGGGGTTCTTGCGGCTTTCGCAGCAGGACATCACCATATCGGGCGTCTGCGCGAAATAGAGGTCAAGACCCGCATCAATGTCTTCCGGCAGGCGCAGGGGAGAGGTGCAGTCGAGGTCCAGAAACGCATCCGCCGGGCCGGTCTGTTTTTCGACCTCAGCCAGCGCATGTTGCCAGACATCCCATTTGGCGGCGGTATCCGTTGCCAGATGGGCCGGGCGCAGGCCGATATCGAGCGCGCCGCGTTTCAATCCATGTTCGTAAATCTCAGGCGAGTCGGTGGAGACGACAACATGATCAACCCGGTCATTGGCAAACAACTGATCCAGCGACCAGTCGATCAGCGGCTTGCCATGCAGGTCGCGGAAATTCTTGCCAGGCACGCCCTTGCTGCCTGCACGCGCGCCGATGTGACCGATGATCATGTGATGCCTCCCCTCGCCTGTGCGCAGTGATGCCCCGGCGGTGGAGGCCGGTCAACGGTCAGATGGTATAGCCATTTAGTTTGGCCCAATCCTTGATCGCCTTGTGACCCAGATCAGGAATATGCACGCGGCCTGCATCCAACAGCGCGGCAATCCGGTCGCGCTGTGCCGGCGCAGAGGGTTTGCCCGCGCGATAGTCTGGATCAAGGTTGATCAGGGCAATCGCCAGATTGAACTCGTAATAACCTGATCCGCTGGTTTCTGTGTCTTGCCCGCGCAGGCTGATCGCGGTCTCCAGCGACTTTCGCGCTTCTTTCCAGTTCGGCGCGGGCGATGTGACGATCGCATAGCCCAGCTGTCCAT
>JAHDGO010000238.1 GCA_020627605.1 Yoonia sp. | reverse complement strand
TAGAATCATCTGTTTCAGCGTTATTATTCATGCGAAACCAATAGGCCAGCCCCTGATCCCGGTCGACATGGTTCACCCTACCCCGGTCGCGTTTCACCAGAAAACTTTCGGCGGATCGGACGGCATAATGATTCAGCTGCACCAGATCATAGCCATAGGTGTCAGCGGTTGAGCGCCAGCCGTTGCGGAACATCGTTTTCGGCATCCGCTGGCCAGAGCCGTTCACCCAATCAATCTCTTCCCATAGTTGCGGGTTCAGCCCCTTGGGGCGGTGCACCCCCAGTTTGCGGAAGATATCGTTGTTCAGAAACAGGGTCTTGAACCCCCAGGCCTGATGCGGTTTGCGTGTCATCTCGGCAGCACAGCGCAGGAACTGGCGCGTGATCGGGCGATCCTCAAACTCATGCACATCGCCATTCCCGAACAGGCGCCACGTCATCGAAATCAGATTGGCGTCTGGCACGGCCGCAAAAAGCGCGTCAAGCGTGCCGTCGCCTGTCTTGATGTTCACATATTCATCGACGTCGATGCAGGTGACCCATTTCGCATTGCGGATCACGGGCTCTTCCTCGGCCATTTGCAGGGCGGCGTGCTGCGGTTTCAGTCCCATATCGCGAAAGTTGTTCTGCCGGTGCGTGACGATGCCCTTTTGCATCAAAAGGTCGAGCATGGTGTCAGTGCCGTCAGTACAATCGTTGGTGTAGACGATGATATCGTCAAACCCGATGGCCTGATGATGCGCGATCCATTCAAGGATGAATGGCCCTTCGTTCTTCATGGTGGTCACGATGGCGCAGCGTCCCCTGCCCTTTGGCACGCGCCGCAGGCTGATGTCGGGGACCCGTACAGGGTTGTGACCAAAGACCGATTTTGCCCGTTTGATCAGGTCCCGGTCTTCGATCAATGCGCTTTTGGGGACGATGCGGGCGATACTGTCCGTTGGATGCCGCAGCGCCATATGCCGGTCGAACCGCCCGTGATCATCGGTGGCAGCGGTCGCATTGCCGATGCGCAGAAAGCGCCAGACGGCATCATCAGGGGCCTTGGCCGGTGCGATACACCATCTTTTGCGGCCAGCAAGCGCGTCAAACTGCACGCAGATATGGTCGGCGAAATGGACATCTGCGCCATCGCGCACCCGCCATGGATAGCAATGCCGCCCGATCAGCGTCAGCACACCGCCGTCGGCGGCGACGGCCTTGTCAAAGATATTGGGCCCATCAGCGACCACCAGATCATGCACGTCCAGATTGGCCACCGCCCGCGCCTGCCCCAGAAAGCGGCGGCGCGCGATTTCGTACCAGTTGAGCGCGGCAAAGGGCGAGGCCCAGGGCGCCGGTGGCGGAATGACCATGCGGTCCTTGCCCGGTGCGCCGGGGGCACAATAAGGATGCGCCTCTGCCGGCAGCGTTGTCTTGCCCAACGGCAGATCACTTTCGACAAGTATGACCTTGATGTCCTGGGTCATCAGGGCCAGTCCCTCGGTCAGGCGCGGGGCAAATCCAGCGTCAGCTCCGGGTTTTGCGCGGTCGAGAATGACTGCCGCAGTCAGGCCGTGGTGTGTGACGTGGTAGTCAAGCCAGTCCAGTACCTGATCAGCCGTTTCGCCATTGCGGACAGCGACCAAGGCGTTTGCGCCCTCCAGCGTCCCCTGCTCCGTGCTTTGCGGGATTATGGGAACGACCTGACCTGCAATGTTGAAATCGGGTGTGGCACCGCGCGGCAGATCGTAGCTGAGGATGGCATTGCCACCGATGCTGATGTGCTCGGCCAGTCGTGCGTGATCAGGCGCATCAACCATTGCCGGATCAACAGCATGGGCAAAGAACAAGGTCACACGCTGGCCTTGTTCCAGCGGCTGCACGATCATATCGATCAACCGGTATTCGCCCAGCCGCGCACCTGCCAGCCGCCGTTTGATCAGCGTTCCGGTCACGGGGTCATCCCTCGGTCATTCAAAATGGTCTTGCGTGTCAGTGCTGGCATCGCGCGATGTTGTGCGGCCAATTGCAGCGCAACACAAGTGGGCGGCGCGGTGATCTGGCCGAATTCGCAGTTGACGGGGCCCCTGCTCTCCTCAACAAACACCTACGCGAAGGGGATATGATGGCACGGACACGCGAAGTCGGTACGCTCTGGATTGGTGGCGCACTCAGCTGGATGGAGCAGCTTTGCCTGAAATCCTTTGTCGATCAGGGCCAGAAGATCACGCTGTTTTCCTATGAAGAGATCCCCAATGTGCCCGCCGGTGTGATCCGGCGTGACGGGCGCGAGGTGATCGATACCGACGATTTCATCAAATATGAGCAAAAGAACAGCTTTGCCCTGTTTGCCGACTGGTTCCGCCTGCACATGATCCACCAGAACCCCGGCATGATCTGGGTGGACACAGACGTCTATTGCCACCGCCCGATGGACTACGACAGCGACTATGTCTTCGGGTTTGAGCTGCCCGGTGAAAAGCGTGTGAACAACGCTGTCCTCGGCCTGCCTGCCGACAGTGAGATGTTGCGCCAGATGCTGGCCTTTACAGATGATCGCACGTCGATTGCGCCGTTCCTGCCACGCAAGATGCAGGACCGTATGCGCAAGGCGGCGGCGGATGGCGCGCCCGTCCATGTGACCCAGCAACCATGGGGCGTCTGGGGCCCGCTGATGATCACGCATTATGTTCATGCACTGGGGCTGCAAGATAAGGTTCAGCCGCTAAACGCCTTTTATCCCATCACATTTCGTGACCGAACAAAGTTCATGCGCCGTGCATCGCTGGCTGAAGGTCTGATGACGGATCAGACGACGGCGCTGCACCTCTGGGCCTCGAACAAGCGGCAATTGGGCAATATCCATGGTGGGTTGCCACCCAAAGGCAGCTATCTGGACATGCTTGTCAAAAAGCATGAGATCGCCCCGCATCTGGCCCCGATCAAGGGCCGTGGCGTGACCGTCTTTGACAGCGCATTGATTGAAGAGGTCGACCTGCCAGATGTGGCAACAGTTGCCGAACTGTCAGGCGGGGCCAAGGCATTGGCGCTGGCGCTGCATCACAAATTCGACTGCGACCTGCATCTGGTCAACGTGGACCGCAAGGGCAACTTCAGCGACGAAGAACAGGACTGGATCGCCCCTTACCGCGACTTTCTGACCGGTAATGATGTGGGGGCAAGCCGGATCAAGGTGATCCGGTCAATAGACGACCTGCGTGCAGTGGATGTCGTGTTGAACCTTGCTGGCTTTGGTGACCGGTCAAAGGTCAAGCCGCTTGGCCCGTTGCTGGACAAGTCGTTGCACGCCGACAGCCGCCTATTCATGGATATTCGCAAGGGATCCGGTGCCTTTCCCTTCCTGCGCAGCTATGGCGAAAACACGGCCCTTTCCATGCATGAGGCTGATGGCAAGCAGATCAACCGCATTCGACTGACACCGATCATGAAGGCGGCCCCGGCCAGCAACGCAGATGGCTGGGCTGACATCGCCACTACGCTGGCTGGCAAGGAAGGCTGGTATCTGGATGGGCCGGAAGGGCACAGCTTTCTTTACACACCGCAAAGCAGCGACACGCTTGTGGTGACATTTGACAACCTCGACATCACCATGACCAAACGCGATGACCGCAGGCCCTGGGGGTATGATCTGATTACGGCGCAGGGCTGGTCGATGCTGGGTGTCCTTGCCGGTGGCTGGACCTGGTATCGAGAGCCTTGGGTCTATGCCCAGTTCGACCGTCTGCGGGATGAGGGTTTTTTTGAACAGTTTCAGCGTGTTGTATTTTATGGGGCATCCATGGGCGGCTATGCGGCCTGTGCCTTTTCCCCGGCGGCGCCGGGCTGTGACGTGGTTGCGATATCGCCACAGTCGACCGTCGATAAGGCCGTTGTGCCGTGGGAAACGCGGTACAAGACCGTCTGGGACCGCGACTTTACCGGCCCTTACGGCGATGCGGCAGAGGTCAGCGGCGCGGCCCGGCAGGTCACGCTGCTTTACGACCCCTACTCCGCCCTGGACGCGCAGCATGTGGCGCGGTTCGGCCACGACAATGTCCGCCATCTGCGTGCGCCTTTGCTGGGGCACCGCTTGGGCAGTTCTCTCAATCAGATGGGCATCCTGAGCCAGATCATACTCGGGGCGCTGGACGGCACGCTGAGCGTGGCAGACTACTACAGTCTGCTGCGCAAGCGCC
>JAHDGO010000237.1 GCA_020627605.1 Yoonia sp. | reverse complement strand
GAGGCGACGAAGGTGGCGATCAACGTGGCGCCGTAAATGCTGATAGCTGTGATCTGCCCGGCGGATGCCGCGCCACTGGACCAGATGATCAGCGTGACCGCACCTGCCACAGCGCCCAGCACCCCGATGGCATGCATGGTGCCATCTGCAATCCGCTCGGATCGCGCATAGGCCGGGTAGGCGTCTTTTGATGTCTTTCGCATGGATCAAGCTTAGGCGCGATCTGATCCTGATCAAACGTTTCGTCGGGTCACTTCACAGACTTGGCATGGGATGGCCATTCGCGCAGTCTGACCCCGGCAAGGAAAGGAACAGGATATGCGGCACCAATTGCGTCAGGTGAAACAGCGGGCCATCTGGTCCTGGGCGGGCTTTGTGCATGTCTACCGGACAGAGGCTTCGCTGATGCAGTGGCTTTTGGCCAACGCGGTTTTTGCGGTGCTGGCCTTTGTCCTGCCGCTGTCGGGGGCAGAGCGGGGATTTTTGTTGATGGGCGGCGTGCTGGTTCTGGCGGCCGAATGTATGAACACCGCCATCGAACGCGTGGTGGACGACATCAGCACCGAAAAACGCGCTGCGGCACAACAGGCCAAGGATGCAGGGTCCGCCGCGGTTGCCGTCGCCGGGGTGGCTGTGGGCATTGCGTGGGTCGGCGTGATCGCGGGCCTGATCTGGTAAGGCTGGCCATGGCGCGCCGCAGCGCTACCTCCTGCCCAACCGATGACAACGGAGAGACCCCATGCGCCACGCCGTCCTTGCACTTGCCCTTTTGCCTGTCGCCGCCTTTGGCGCTGGCAGCGGCGACCCTGAACCACCCAAGCCGTCGGAAACAACCGAGGTCTGCGAGGACGGGCAGGTCTGGGATATCGCGACGCAAAGCTGCATGGCACCAGAGGACAGCACCAACGACGATCAGGCGCGCCTGAATGACGTGCGCGAGCTGGCCTATGCTGGCCAATATGCGGCGGCGCTGGATGTGCTGGACACGCTGGACAACCCGCAATCGCCACTGGCGCTGACCTATTATGGTTTTGCCCACCGCAAGGCCGGGCAGCTTGATCGCGGCATGGCCTATTATCAGGCCGCACTGACCGCCGACCCCGACAACCATCTGGCGCGGTCCTACATGGGGCAGGGGCATGTGGCGGCGGGGCAGGTTGTTCTGGCGCAGGCGCAACTGACCGAGATCCGCATGCGCGGCGGACGCGGCACCTGGGCAGAGGCATCACTGGCAGAGGCCATCGCCACAGGGGTCACCGCCAGCTACTGATTTGATCTGGCGCAAAGTCACGGGCCCGGCCTTTTGCGATGATCCTGTCATCGCAACGGAAAGGATGGCCCATGCAACCCCTCGGCGACCCCCGCGCGCATTTCTGGCGTGTGATCAAGATGGCGAAAGCCACGGATGTGGACCTGTCATCGGCACTTGATGGCGGCCGCATTGATGTCCCGGCCTATACCGAAATGATCCACCGCTGCCGGGGCTGCGCGGCAGTCGGGGCCTGTGACAGACTGCTTGCCGCGCAACCACAACTGGACGCCGCACCGGGCTATTGCGAGAACGCGCACCGCTTTGGCCGTCTGCGGGCAAGCGGAGCAGGTCAGCTCGCCCATTGAGGCGCTAGCGGTCAGGCGCCGCTGCGCCGTGTGAACAGGTTCTTTACCCAGATCAACGGCAACAGCAGGACGAACCACGCTTTCTTGAGGAAGAGGAGTGCCGCCGCCATCAGGCCCGACACGGCACCTTTGCTGTATTGCACCCCGGCCAGCGCGGCCAGAACGCCCACGACCCCGACGGCGGCAACCTTGTCGCCGTTTTCCCACGCGCCATAGCTTTCACCGGCCTCGGGTTTGTAGCTGGCCAGTGTACGGGTGATCATTTTTTCGGTTTCAGCGGCCGAAATGCTTTCCGCCGCCGGCACGATCATGAATTCCACGTATCCGCGCCGGTCGAAGACGGTCGCGTTGATATTCATCGTATCCTCACCATCCCATGTCAGCGAGGTGGCATAATACATCATCTGCCGTTCCCGATCGAGCGTCGGATAAACTTCCCAACCCTTGAAGCTGATATCGACGCCAAGCTGCTGTGACTGCTGCGCGACACCCAAGCGGATGTTTTCCTCGATATCGGCGATCACTGCATCCCTGTCGTCGCTTTCCCAGTCGGCGAAGCTGATATAGCCGTCGCTGTTGGGTTCTTCGATGATGGTGGAATCGACATCCGGGAACTGACCCCAGACCATGGCATCGACGCCCGCGCAGTCAGACCAGCCCCAGCTTTGGGTGACGAAGGCGCACATGTCTTTCTGGGTCAGATAGACGGCGTTCGGGGATCCTGGCGTGACATTTCCGCGTGATACGCTCAGGGCTTCGGTAAAAGGGATCGGGTTGATCTCCTGCGCGGTGACAATGGCGGGCTGGGTCGAGAATGAAACAAAGGCAACGGTCAGGAAAATGACCTGTTCGCGAAGAAAGGTTTTGAGCTTTTGCATTGTGATGCACTTTCGTCATGGCGGGCTTTGCCTGCCCGATGGGTCAATGAGGCCGATAAATGGCCGGATACACGGCGAAGTTGCGCTGCAAATTGTGTCATTTCTGCGCAGAATTCGGGGTTTTTCTGTCGGATTGTAGCCATTCGTAAACATCGCGACGTGGCAGTCGGGGCCTGTGACAGACTGCTTGCCGCGCAACCACAACTGGAGGCCGCACCGGGCTATTGCGAGAACGGCGCGACATTTGCGGGCCTGCGCAGGTCGGCCTGAAACCCCCCGTGCCAATCTGCCCCGTTTGAAACAGCGGCGTTTCGCGCTATCCTTCCTGCCAAGTTCATTCATTGCCGGAGGATCATATGCGTTCGACCATTTTTGCAATTGCCATCATGCCTGCCGCTGCGTTCGCGCAAGAGGCGACACTGCCAACTGAGGCAGAGACCCTTGCCCAGACCCAATCCTGCCCAGTCGGCATGGTGTGGAGCAGTGACGCCAACGCCTGCACCATCGGCGGCGCGGACAGCACACCGGTCCAATCCCTGCCGGGCGGCATGGGCTGCGCCGGTCACGGCGCGGCGCGCGAAGTCACCTCCTGATCTGAGCCGCCGCTGAAGATCATCGAAAATGCCCTGCGCGACCGTGGCTCCAAATACGCGGTCGCCGGTGGCCCTGTGACCTCGGCCGCGGACGCGCGTGCCTTTGTCAAACACCTCTGCCGGAACAAGAAATTCGCCAAAGCGACCCATAACACATGGGCCGTGCTGCTGCCTGACGGACCGTTAAAGAATGACGACGGCGAGGCAGGAGCAGGCATGGTCATCCTGCGGATGCTGGAGCGGGAAGGGCTTCAGGGCCACATCATCGTCGTGACCCGCTGGTTCGGCGGTGTGAAACTGGGCGGGGACCGGTTCCGCCGGGTGCAGGATGCGGTGCGGGTTTATCTGGACGGGATGGAGGGTGGGTGAAACCCATGTTTGGCGCGTGGGTTTTACCCACCCTACGAGGGACGGGCGCGACATAACGGCAGCGGCCGACCTGGAGGCCATTGGAACTTCTGTTTGGTGCGGGTCATCACCAGAGGTGCGATTGTCAGCAAGTGGGCTTAGCAATCCAAATGGCTAGTCTATCGGCTTGCTGGCAAGTGGATTGAGCGTTTTCAGAAGCTGGGAATCAACAAAATTTCTGTACTCTTTTGCCTCAAGTATTCTCTTCGTATCAACGTTTCCGAGTCCATGACCCCAGCAAAACAATTCAAGTCCTGACTTCGTTGGGCTGCACACAAGGCCAGGTAGCCCAACGGCGCCTTCTATGTTTGAAACATGAGACTCAAGATGCTCTGCCTTGCCAAAATTGAAATTGCTCGCAAGCAAACGGTTGCTTTCCAAGCCGAACAGAATATGAGGCAAGATTTCGCCAAACTTTCCCAATTCTGAATTTGAAAATTCCATGGCTTTCAAAAATCTTTCTGTCGAAAAAAACATCCGTAGATCGACCAACTCTTTGGTCTGATTGACGTTGATTTCTCTTCCCGCAAAAAGATCAAAGAATGAGGAATATATTATGTAGTGTGCTCTGATTTGATATGCTGACATTCGCTCTAAAGTTTTCGCAATTGTCAGGCCACGATCGTCTCTGCCTACGGGTGAACGTGATGACGCAAGTACTCCACCGAAATACTGTTGGGTA
>JAHDGO010000236.1 GCA_020627605.1 Yoonia sp. | reverse complement strand
GATATATGGACTTTCCGTGCTGCAAGGCACGCTGGCCATCAGCCCGATGCCGGGACGGACGCGGCATTATTATACCGACTGGCTGCATCTGCTGGACTGGGCCCCTGATCTGGTCATCACCATGACGGCCCAGTCAGAGCTGGATCGCAAAGGGGCAGGCACGCTCGGCAGCGATCTGGCCAACGCAGGGATCGCATGGGTGCATTTCCCGGTGCCCGATATGGGGGTGCCGCTGGATGATATCTGGCCCGAGGCGCGTGATCAGGCAATGGCGGTTCTGGGGCGCGGGGGCAAGGTGCTGGTCCATTGTTATGGCGGCTGCGGGCGGTCCGGCATGATGATCCTGCGGCTGATGATTGCGGCAGGGGAAGAGGCCGATACCGCCCTTGCGCGGCTCCGTCACATCCGACCCTGTGCTGTGGAAACTGATGCCCAGATGGGTTGGGCGACACAGGAAAAATCGACCTAAAGAAGGCGTACAGACCCTGTACAGACCCTGTACGTACATCAGCCATACGTGGGGACCCGCATTTTCGCTTGATTAGTTCGATATCGAATTATATATGTTCGATATCGAACTAATGGAGAGCCGATATGAAACGCAGACATTTTCTGAGCTTGCTGGGCGGCGGTACGATTGTCGCGGCCGCCGCCGCCGGTGGCATTGTCGCCAGCCGCAGCCCACAGACCGCATTGCAGCCATGGCAGACGGCTGGCGCAAACTACACCGACCCGCGCATGCGCGCCCTGTCCTGGGCGATCCTTGCGCCCAACCCGCATAACCGGCAGCCGTGGCTGGTTGATCTGTCCGTTCCGGATCAGGCGGTGCTTTATGTCGACACGACACGGCTGTTGCCGCACACCGACCCGTTCAACCGGCAAATTACCGTTGGGCTGGGCTGCTTTATCGAATTGGCGCGGATGGCTGCGGCAGAGGATGGCGTCGCGATGACCGCTGATCTGTTCCCCGAAGGGTCTGATGCCGCCGCCCTTGATGGACGTCCCGTGGCCATTCTGCGGTTTGATGGCGCGATCGCCCCCGACCCGCTGTTTGCCCATGTGCTGGGCCGCCGGTCGCTGAAAGAGCCTTACGACATGACCCGGCCCGTGGCGCAGGCCACTCTGGACACTGTCCTCGCCGCCGCCCGGCAGACGCAGGTATCTGGCAGCGTGGACATGACCAGCATCGCAGAGTTACGCGCTTTCACCCATGAGGCGCTGCGCATCGAGATCGAAACACCGCGCACCTATATCGAAAGTGTTGATCTGTTCCGCGTGGGCGCCCGTCAGGTGGATGCCAACCCCGACGGGATCGACTTCACCGGGCCCATTTTTGAGCTGCTGAATGCGGCCGGGATGATGAACCGCGAGACGCTGCTTGATACCACCTCTACCTCTTACCAGGAGGGGCTGAAGGCGGTTTTTGCCAATACCGATACTGCCATGGGGCATTTGTGGCAGGTGACGCCCACCAATACGCGCAGTGATCAGATTGCTGCGGGGCGTGATTGGCTGCGGATCAATCTGGCGGCGACAGGGCAGGGGTTGGGGATGCAACCCCTCAGCCAGGCCTTGCAGGAATACCCCGAGATGGCCGACCATTATGCAGCGGTACATGACCGCTTTGCCCCCGAAGGCGGGACGGTTCAAATGCTGGCCCGGATCGGCTATGCACCGACCGTGCCGCCCAGCCCACGCTGGCCGTTGGAGGCGAAACTGATCTGAGGAAGACGTGCAAGACCACCGTTCAAACCTGTTCCGCGTCTTCAACGAGATCGGAATCATTCACCAACTGGCCACCGCTGAGCTTGCCCAGCGGTTGCCTGACGGGGTGCATCCCTCGCAGTTTGGTTTGTTAAGCAATCTGTCGCGCTTGGGCGATGGCAAGACACCCAAAGATCTTGCCCGTGCCTTTCAGGTGCCCAAGGCGTCCATGACAAATTCCCTGATGCAACTTGAAAAGCGCGGGTTGATCCGGGTGGAGGTCCACCCCGATGATGCGCGCAAGAAGCTGGTCTATATCACTGACGCCGGTCGCAAGGTCTTTGTTGATACCGTTGCGGCGATGGAAGGGCCAATCGCAGAGATTGCGGCGGATATCGACGGTCTGGTCGATATCCTGCCGGTGTTGGAGCGGTTGCGGATCAAGATGGACGCGGCCCGCGACGGTTAACGCCCCTTTTTCTTGGTCGCTGATCGATACATCTTGCCCAGCTTGCGATAGCGGTCGCGCGCCTGCGCGATGGTTTCCGTCGCATGCTCGTTTTCGCGTTTCAGCTTATTGAACCGTTTGAGCCGCTCTGGATCGATCGCGCCTGCGGCGATGCCCGCCTGCACCGCACAGCCCGGCTCACTTTCGTGGGCGCAGTCGCGGAATTTGCACTGATCGGCCAGTTCAGAGATTTCGGGGAAGGTCGCATCGATGCCAAAGGCGACCTCTGCCACGCCAAGCCCGCGCATGCCCGGCGTGTCGATCAGCCAGCCGCCGCTGCGCATCCGGTGCAGTGATCGCCCGGTGGTCGTGTGCCGCCCCTTGGCGTCATCCTCGCGGATGTCTTGCGTCGCGGCATTGCCGCCGGTCAGCGCGTTGGCGAGCGTGGTTTTCCCAACACCCGACGACCCGGCCAGCGCCACGGTCTGCCCTTTTCCGCACCATGGGCCAAGCAGGTCGGCCACGTCGCCGGTTTTGGCGTTCAGCGCGATCACCTCTAGACCGCGCCCCAGTGTCTTGGCCTGATCGACATAGGCGTCAGGGTCCTCGGCTTGATCGGCCTTGGTCAGCAGGATGACCGGCGTGATCAGCGCGTCATGCGCCAGCGCCAGATAGCGTTCCAGCCGGGCGGGGTTGAAATCATCATTGCAGGATGACGTGATGAAAAGCGTATCGAGATTGGCGGCAATCAGTTGCTTGTCGCCGGTGTGGTATTCGGTGCCGCGGGTCAGTTCGGTCTTGCGGTCCAGCACCCGCACCAGCCGGTGTTGGTCGACCGCCGCCAGCACCCAGTCACCGACGGCAACCGCCGCTGTGGTGATGCCAGGGTCCAGCGTCAGGTCCAGCGGGCCGATGTCCGACAGGCCCTGCACCCGGTCGCGGTGGACCGTGGCGATGCGTGTCGGGGTGAGTGTTTCCAGCTCTTCAATTTCAAGCTGGGACATATAGAAGGGCGACCAGCCAAGGGCGTCGCGTGTGAGATCTGTCAATGATCTGTCCTCGTCAAAGGGGAAGGGGATGCGGATGGCAGTGCATCAGCATGGGCCGGACGAGGGGCGGAAAAGGTTCAGCGCACCCGGACCGGGAGGGTGTGGATTGCGACAATCATGAACATCCTCCTTTGTTGGATGTGGTGACCAATTTGTGACCCGATCCCACCAAACTGCTGCGCAGTTTCGCTCTGTCGGGCGACGCATTTGCTGGCGCAAACACTGGGGTGAGAGGCTGACAACGACCCAAGCGGGGCTCGTTATGGCTGCTTCCTTCCGGACCTGACCAGGTTGGCGAGGCGCTCGCCCGCGCCAACCTCTCACGCTTCATATAGCCCTGCGTCCGCGCGCGTGCAAGATGTCAGAGGGTGATGCGATAGCGCGTGCGCGTGCCATCAATGGGCGCAACCGCCGCGATGTTGTCTGGCAGGTGTGTCTTGGCGGCGCTGGCGCTGATGAATGTGGCCGTGCTGCCCGGTTGCGGGGTGAAACGCCAGACGGGTTTGATGCTGCTGTAGAGGGTTGCGCCGTTCTGAAGCTGGGCCAGCAGCAGGTCCCGGATGCGCTGGCGGGGGACTGGCACACGGTCGGTTTTCGGGATCGGGGCAAAGCCGCCGCCGCCCGCGCTGCGAAAGCTGTTCGTGGCAACGATGAAACTGTCGTTATCCCGCACCGGCTGACCCTGATAGCAGAGCGCGCTGATCCGCCGGGCATCAGGGTTGATCAGCGTGCCGGTCGGGTCAAACCGTGGCCTTGCGGTCAGGTCAATGTCATAGCGCAACCCATGCAGGGTATCGCAGGTGTAGCCAGCACTTTGCGGGTTGATCAGCGGGGTGTCGCAGCTGCCGGGTGCGACCTGGTTGTAGTGGCTTGCCGCCCGCTCCAGCCAGTCGCGCAGCTGCGCCCCGGTGCGCCGGACCAGTTGCAGCCGGTCGTTGAAGGGGAACATGGCCGCCACATCATGCAGCGTGATCGGGC
>JAHDGO010000235.1 GCA_020627605.1 Yoonia sp. | reverse complement strand
CCGTCAGATTAGCGACACGTTCATGGCAAGGCGCCATCGCCTTGCAATCAGACTTTGCCGGGCAGGCATGGGCGCAGCCGCTACACCCTGACGTGCCATGACGGCCTGCAAAGACGGTGGGGTTGGTCGCGCCATCAATTTCCGGCAAGGCCACCAGCATCGTGGTTTCAATCGGCCCCAGCCCTTGCGCACTGTCGGCCCATTGGCCCAGCGTCTGAAACTCCAGCGGTTGCGCCGCGATATAGGGCACATCCAGCGTCTTGAGCAGGGCAATCGCCTTGGCGCTGTCGTTATAAGCCGGGCCACCGATCAAGGAGAATCCGGTCAGCGACACCAGCGCATCGACCCGGCCCATGAAATAGGCATCAACCGCCGGTTGCCCGTCCAGACCACCGGCAAAGGCCGGGATGACGCGCATCCCCTTTGCCTCAAACGACCGGATGACGGCATCATAATGCGCGCAGTCAGAGGCAAGCACATAGGACCGCAGCATCAGCACGCCCACGGTGGCGACGGGGTGCGCCGGACCGGGCAAATCGGCCAGATCGGTTGTGATGTGATGATCCGGCAGGTCTGGGTGGTAGAGGCCCACGTCTGGATACTCAATCGGCGCATTGGCAGATACGCCCGCCCAGTCAGGCCGGGTGGCATAGCGCCCGATCAGGAAACGGATCAGATGTTCGACGTTATCGTCAGACCCGCCCAGCCAGTACTGCATGGACAGGAACCAGGCGCGCAGGTCCTGCGCCTTGCCGGGGATCAGTTTCAGGATCTTGGGCAGGCGGCGCAGCATGCGCATCTTCTTGGCACCTGACTCGGTCGATGGTTTGCCAGAACCGCGCAGCTTTTTCAGCAAGGCCATGGCCCCACTCGCAGGCTTGGCCATATCCAGATCACCCATGCGCGTCAGTTTGACGACGGAGGCATCGGCGATCATGCCCACCATGGCGTCGCAGGCATCGCGCCGGGCGGACAGCGCTGGCATGATGGCGTTGATATGTTCCTCAAGGAACAGCAGGTTCGCGATAACGATGTCGGCAGTCGCAATCGCGGCCTTGGCATCAGCCAGCGCATCAGGGCATTCGCCCCATTCCGCCGCCGACAGCACCTGCACCTCCAACCCCGGAAAATCAGGTGTCAGCCGGGCAGACACACGCGCCGCGGGACCAGCCGCATGGGCATCCAGCGTGACGATCACCACGCGGTACGGCTTATGCATCACCTCATCGCGCATAATGGGCCTTTGCCTCGTAAAGCGTATCAAGGCTGATCTCATGCAGACCTTTTTCCAGCGCGAATGTCTCGGTGTTGCGCCGGGCCTTGCCGCGCACGAAGAAGGGGATTTTCTTCAACTCCCGTTCTGCATCCGAAAGCCAGATCACGTTGTCGTCTGCTGGCATTGCGGCGGGGGCCGGGGCCTCTTCCGCTTTGGCCTTGGCCTTGCCGCCATGATGGCTGGCACCAGCATCATCGTGAAACTCGAAATCATCACGGAACATTGTCAACAGATGCTCTTCCAGCCCCATCACCAGCGGATGGATCAGCGTGTCAAAGATGACATTCGCACCCTCAAACCCGACCTGCGGGGAATAGCGGGCGGGAAAATCCTGCACATGGACAGGGGCAGAGATGACAGCGCAAGGGATGCCCAGCCGCTTGCCGATATGGCGTTCCATCTGGGTGCCGAGGATCATTTCCGGCGACAGGCGTTCGATTGCGGCCTCAACCTCCAGATAGTCATCGGTGATCAGCGCTTCGACGCCATAATCCTTGGCCAGCGCCCTGATGGGCCGGGCCATTTCACGGTTGTAACAACCGATACCCACAACTTCGAACCCCATCTCGTCGCGGGCGATGCGGGCATGGGCGGCAACATGGGTGCCGTCACCAAAGATGAAAACACGCTTGCCGGTCAGATAGGTGCTGTCGACAGAGCGGGACCACCACGGCAGACGCAGGCGCGCCTCATCCGGACCGGCGCCAAGACCTGTCAGCGCCTGTACCTCTTTGATGAAGTCGCGGGTCGCACCAACGCCAATTGGCACAACCTTGGTGTAGGGCTGACCATGGTTCTTTTCGAGGAACCGCGCTGCGGCCTCACCAGTTTCAGGGGACACAAGGACGTTGAAATGCGCCGCTGGCAGGCGGGCGATATCGGACGGCGTCGCGTTCAGCGGGGCCACGACATTCACGTCGAGGCCCATATCAGACAAGAGGCCGGTCAGCTCTTCCACGTCATCACGGGCGCGGAAGCCCAGCGCGGTTGGCCCCAGAATGTTGCAGGTCACACGTGCCGTGCGCTCTTGTGGCTGTGCCAGATGTTTGACGATCTGATAGAACGTTTCATCCGCGCCAAAGTTTTCCTTGCGCGAATAACTCGGCAGTTCGAGCGGGATCACCGGAATTGAAAGGCCCATGGTTTCGGCCAACCCGGCGGGATCATCCTGAATAAGTTCCGCGGTACAGGACGCACCAACGATGATCGCCTCTGGCGCAAAGCGGTCCACGGCATCCTGACAGGATGATTTGAACAGGGTCGCGGTGTCCGCGCCCAGATCGCGGGCCTGAAAGGTCGTGTAGCTGACCGGCGGGCGATGGTTGCGCCGCTCGATCATGGTAAAGAGCAAGTCCGCATAGGTATCGCCCTGCGGCGCGTGCAGCACAAAATGCAGACCCTTCATCGCCGTGGCGACGCGCATCGCACCAACATGCGGTGGGCCTTCATATGTCCAGACGGTCAGTTTCATTCCGCCGCCTCCAGATGAAGCAGCGCCTTGCGCCGAACGGGGCGGGAAAAGAGGCCCGCCAGATCGCCGGCCTGTTCGTAAAAATGCACCGGTGTAAAGACCAGTTCGATGGCCCATTTGGTGGTCAGGCCTTCGGCCTCCAGCGGGTTGGCACGGCCAAGACCACAGACCGTCAGGTCAGCGCGGGCCGCGCGAGCGCGGTCCAGTTGCTTGTCCACATCCTGCCCTTCGGAAATCTGCGGGCCTGCCGGCAACAGATCAAGGTCTGGGCCATGCAGCGCGTCATGGATATAAGGGCTGCCAACCTCGACCGCGGTCATTCCGCATTCGCGGGTCAGAAAGCGGGCAAGCGGAATCTCAAGCTGGCTGTCGGGAAAGAAGAACACCGATTTGCCAGACAGGGCCTCTGCCGCCTGCGCAATCGCCTTGCGGGCACGGGCACGGGGGGCGGCAGTGACACGGTCAAAGACCTCGTCGCTGACGCCGAATTCATTGGCGACGGCGCGCAGCCAGGCGGTTGTGCCTTCGTCACCAAAGGGGAAGGGGGCCGCCAGATGGCGGGCGCCGCGCCGTTCCAAGGCCGCATGGGTTTCGCCAAGGAAAGGCTGCGTCAGCGCAAAGACCGTGTTCGGACCCACGGCAGTTTCATTGTCAATGCGGCGGGCGGGCAGCAGGCGGATGGGGCCAATGCCCATCTCGGTCAGCAAGCCGACCATCTGATCCTCGACCACGTCCGGCAAGGCACCCACAACCAGAAGCTCCCGCGCGGTTGTGTCTTTCAACACCGGCACCATAGAGGCGAGGCAGGCATCCTCTCCTTCTGTGAAGGTCGTTTCAATCCCGGAGCCTGAGTAGTTCAGCACCCGCACATGTGGGGCATGAACCTGGCTGAGCCGTTCTGCGGCGCGGGCGAGGTCGATCTTGATCACCTCGGACGGGCAAGAGCCGACAAGGAACAGCTGCCGGATATCGGGACGCCGCGCCAGCAGGCGGGCAACTTCGCGGTCCAGCTCTTGATGGGCGTCGGCCATACCGGCCAGATCCTGTTCTTCCAGAATCGCCGTACCGAATCGTGGTTCGGCAAAGATCATCACACCCGCTGCCGATTGCAGCAGATGGGCGCAGGTGCGTGAGCCGACAACAAGAAAGAATGCATCCTGCATTTTGCGGTGTAGCCAGATGATGCCGGTCAGCCCGCAAAAGACTTCGCGCTGGCCACGTTCCTTGAGGACCGGGGCATCGCGGCAACCGCCGCCATCAGGGGGACGCGGTGCGTTCATGCCCGCCCCTCCGCATCCAGACGGGCCTGCCGCAGTTTCCAGACGAACTGGCCTGCGTTGACCACGTAAGCGGCATAGGCTGCAAGCGCGAGATACATCAGGCCGATATCTGTCAGGGCATCGGTGAATAGCGCGAAGATATACAGCAAATGC
>JAHDGO010000234.1 GCA_020627605.1 Yoonia sp. | reverse complement strand
GCGCTGAAAGCGTTGGCTGTGCCCAGCGCTTGGCACGCTTTTGCCAACGCAGAGTTATTCAGCCTCGTCTGGAAAGCGGACCTTGCCGATATAGGGCAAGTTGCGGTTGCGTTGGGCAAAGTCGATGCCATAGCCCACGACAAATTCATCGGGGATTTCAAAGCCGGTCCATGTTGCTTTCAAATCCACCTCGCGCCGTGCGGGTTTGTCCAGAAGGGCGATCGTATGCAGCCGCGCGGGTTTGCGCGAGGAAAGGTATTTCGTGACATGGGCCAGTGTGTGTCCTGTATCAACGATATCCTCGACCACGAGCACATCACGCCCCTCGATCTGGCCGCGCAAGTCCTTGAGAATGCGCACTTCGCGGCTGCTTTCCATGCCGTCGCCGTAGGAAGACGCTTCCAGAAAGTCGACCTCGACCGGCAGGTCAAGTTCTCGCACCAGATCAGCGATGAAAACGAAGGACCCGCGCAGCAGCCCAACGACCACCAATTTATTCGTATCGGAAAACTCTGCCCTGATGTCGCGGGCCAGATCCTCGATCCGTGCGGCGATTGCCTTGGCGCTGATCATTTCGTCGATAACATAGGGGCGGTGCGACATCTGGGCCTCGGCATGGAACAATGGGTTGATTTTTCAGTTCAACTTTACGACATCCCTCAGCAGTGTCACCCGTGAAAGGCCGTTATGCCCAGTCATTCAGAAACCAAGTTCCTGCCTTACACAGCACAGCAGATGTATGATCTTGTGGCTGATGTGGCGAATTACCCCAAGTTTTTGCCATGGACGGCAGCCGCGCGTATCCGCAGTGTGACAGATCGTGGTGACCATCAGGAAATGCTGGCTGATCTGGTGATCTCTTTCAAAGTGTTCCGTGAAAAGTTTGGCAGCCGCGTCCTGCTATGGCCGGCAGAGATGAAGATCGACACAGCCTACATTGACGGCCCTGTCCGCCATCTGGAAAGCCAGTGGAAGTTTCACGATGTCGAGGGTGGATGTGAAGTATCATTTGCCGTCGATTTCGAATTCAAAAGCCGCCTGTTGCAAGGGGCCGCTGGCATGTTCTTTAACGAGGCGATGCAGCGCGTCGTGCGGTCGTTCGAACGGCGCGCGGCAGAGCTCTACGGTTGACAAAAAGGCCCGCTGCATCACTGCAACGGGCCCTTTGTGAAAATCTTTCTGACGGATTTAGCTGTTCAATTCATACGCCCGCTCACCATGCACGGCGAGGTCGAGGCCTGAGGTTTCCGTCTCTTCGTCGACCCGCAGCGATGTGACTGCGCGGCAGACAAAGATCAGCACAATCGTCACGACGATGGTGTACACGCCGACAATCACTAGGCTGCCAAGTTGTGCCGCCCATGCGCCAGCACCGAAGACGGCGATCATGATCGTGCCAAAGATACCGCCGACACCGTGCACGGCAAAGACGTCGAGCGTGTCGTCAATCTTGATTGTGTTGCGGATCAGGCTCACCGCCTCTTGGCAAAGCACACCGGCAACCGATCCGATGATCAACGCCTCAATCGGGCCAACAAAGCCAGAGGCCGGGGTGATAGACGCAAGCCCTGCAATCGTGCCGGTTACCATGCCAACCAGTGACGCTTTGCCGAATTTTACACGCTCCCACAGCGCCCAGGTCAGCGATGCTGCGGCAGCAGAGATATGCGTGACCGTCAGCGCCATCGCGGCCCCACCGTCCGCCGCCAGTTGCGAGCCGCCGTTGAAACCGAACCAGCCCACCCAGAGCATCGCAGCCCCGATCATCACCATACCGGGGTTGTGGGGTGGCTTGCTGGGGTCCTTGCGCGCTCCCAGGAAGATCGCGAGGATCAGCGCGGCCAGACCCGCCGTTTCATGCACGACGATCCCGCCTGCAAAGTCGCGCACGCCCGTGTCGCCAAAGATACCGCCATCGGCCAGCATACCGCCGCCCCAGACCCAATGCACGACCGGTGCGTAGCAAAGCAGCATCCACAGTGCCGAGAACAGCAATACAAAGCCAAACCCGATCCGTTCCACATAGGCCCCAACGATCAGCGCTGGCGTGATGATCGCAAAGGTCATCTGGAAGGCAAAGAAAAGCACCTCTGGCAAGGTGCCCGCCAGCGTGTCGGCGGTGATGCCTGCAAGGAACATCTTGTCCAGCCCGCCCCAATATCCGCTGCTGCCGGACCCAAAGGCGATGGAATAGCCGAATGCGAACCACAGAATGCTCATCAAGCAGGCGATGGCATAGCAGTGCATAAAGACGCTCAGCACGTTGCGCGCGCGGACAAGCCCGCCGTAAAACAGCGCCAGTCCCGGCAATGTCATGAATAATACCAATGCCGTGGCCACTATGATCCACGCGGTGTCTGCTCCGTTCATCGTCCCCTCCGATCGACGTTTTCGTGTTGTGACGGCGTTAGGGACGATTCCGCGCGCCAGTTAAATGTGCAGGTGTGGTCGTTGGCGCGCAATTTTCGAGCAATTCGCGGAATGCTTACAGAATGGGCAGAAAACAGGGGTTATGGCTAACTCTTCGGCAACACTTGCTTGACGGCATCCAGCAACAGCGACAGAGCCTCTGCGCAGGCAGCACGCCGGACGGCGTCACGCCCCAATGCGCCGAATTCCACCGTTTTCGTGCTGACGCTGGTGGCGTTGGCAAGCCCAAAGCATACCCGGCCTTCCGGCTTATGCTCTGACCCGCCGGGACCAGCGATGCCAGTGATTGCCACAGCAAGGCTTGCATCAGAGTGGGTGAGAGCGCCGCGCGCCATTTCGGCCGCGACCGGCTCTGATACGGCGCCGTGGGCGTCCAGCGTGTCTGCACTGACGCCCAGCATCTGCATCTTGGCGGCGTTCGTGTAGGTGACAAAGCTGCGGTCGAAAATGGCTGAGCTGCCGGGTATGTCCGTGATGGCTGCGCTGACCATGCCGCCTGTGCAGCTTTCCGCGGTGGCGATCATGATGTCGCCTGCGCTGGCGGCGGCCAGAAGGGCGGCAGCGTCGCTCATATCAGGAACAGGTGAGAGATGGCGGCCAGCAGGGTCACACCGATGGCGGCGAAAATCCCCGCAATCACATCATCCAGCATCACGCCGGTTGGTCCGTGCTTGCGATCTGCCCAGCCCACCGGCCCCCATTTGGTGATATCGAACAGCCGGAACAGCGCGAAAGCGGCAATCCAGCCTGGCCATAGCGCGAGGATGCTGACATCCTGTCGCGCGGCCCCGAAGGCCAGCGGCAGCAGCGCAATCCACTGGCCGCAGACCTCGTCAATCACGATCTCAGACGGGTCGTGGTTGTCCTTGCCCCGTGTCTCTTCCGTCGTGGCCCAAAGGCCCAGAACGTAAGACAGAACCACGCCAGAGACCAAACCCCATGGCCCCGCCAAAACGTAAATCACCCAGGCGGCTGGCAGCGCCGCAAGCGACCCCCAAGTGCCGGGGGCAGGGCGCAAGTGCCCGACGTAAAAGAAAGTGGCGATCAGATGGGTCATGACTTGATCAATGTAACGGTCGCCAGGGCGGCGATGCCTTCTTCGCGGCCTGTGAACCCCAGTTGTTCCGACGTGGTCGCCTTGACGCTGATCTGGTCGCTGTCCAGCCCCATATAGGCGGCCATCACAGCACGCATCGCATCCTGATGTGGCCCGATCTTGGGGTGTTCGCAGATCAGCGTGCAGTCTGCATTGCCGATGCGGTAGCCTGCCGCGGTTGCAAGTCCCACCGCGTGTTCCAGAAAGATATGGCTCGCCGCGCCCTTCCATTGCGGGTCTGAGGGCGGAAAATGCTGGCCGATATCACCCTTGCCCAGCGCGCCATAGATCGCATCCGTCACCGCATGCATGCCGACGTCAGCGTCGGAATGACCCTCAAGGCTGCGGTCATGGGGGATTTGCACACCGCAAAGCCAGACATGATCGCCCTCGCCAAAGCGGTGTACGTCAAAGCCGTTGCCGCATCTGATATCCATGTCATGTCCCAGCGTTCTTGCCGCCCGCGCGAAATCGCCGGGCGTGGTGATTTTGATGTTGTCTTCATCGCCTGCCACGATGGCAACGTCCAGCCCGGCCGCACGGGCAACGGCGACATCGTCGGTTTCGTCCCCTGTCGCGGCCGCGTGGGCGGCCAGCAGCGGGGCCAGATGAAAGCCTTGCGGCGTCTGTGCGCGGTAAAGGGCTGTGCGGTCCTGC
>JAHDGO010000233.1 GCA_020627605.1 Yoonia sp. | reverse complement strand
CGGCGGTTCCCCCGCCATTTGCGCCGTATGATGCGCCAGCCGGTGCCAACCCAATGAACCGATGGGACGACCCATGCAGATTATCGTTGCCCACCCATCTCCGATTGCTGCCACCCGGCTGAAACGGGGATTGGCCGCAGATCCTGCGATCACATCCTGCGAGACAGTCAGCGGTCTGACCGAAACCTACAATATGGCCGAACACCGCCATCCTGATTGTGTTGTCATCGCGGTGGCGCTCGCCGCGTTGCCGGAATTTGAACTGCTGTCATCACTGCTCAAAATCATGGGCATTGGTTGCGTCATTCTGGGGCAAGCCGGGCCAGAGGCCGAAACACCGCCCGCCCTGCGGCGCGCGCGGCATATCGTGCGCGTTCCGGAACACGCAGATGCAACTGCGGTTGTGCCCGCGATTGCAGAGGCACAGCGCCACGCCCCGCGCCCGACGATGCCGCGCGGGCAATCCGACACCGCTCGGCAGTTTGACCCCAAAAGCATCATTCTGATTGCTGCTTCGACAGGCGGGATCGATGCGCTGTTGAAAACCGTAGCGCATTTCCCGCAAACAGCCCCGCCCACCCTGATCGTGCAGCATACTGGTGAAAACTTTGCACCCAGCCTGATCAAACTGCTGGACGGTGCCACTGCCGCACGCGTCAGTGCGGCGGAGGACGGTGGGGCGGTGCAGCCCGGCCATATCTATCTGTCGCCCCATAACCGTGCGCATCTGTGCCTGACCCAGCGTGGGGGTCTGCGGATCATGCTCCAACCGGGTGATCTGGTCAGCGGGCATCGCCCCTCGGCTGATATGCTGTTTCGCTCGGCCCGCGGTTATGCCCGCCATGTCACCGCCGCCATCCTGACGGGCATGGGCCGCGATGGTGCCAGCGGCCTGCTGGAATTGCGCGGCGCGGGTGCCCAGACGTTTGGCCAGGATGCCGCGACATCTGTCGTCTATGGTATGCCCCGCGTTGCGATGGAGATGGGTGCGGTCGGCACCCAACTGCCCTTGTCCAAGATCGGGCCCGCCCTGTTGAGCGCCTGTCAGGCCAAGGTACGCATATGACTCAGACACGCACCATTTCCATCGTGCAGGGGGATTTTGCTGTGTCGGCCGATCCGCTCGCCGTCATGTCGACGGTACTTGGCTCTTGCGTGGCGGTCTGTCTGTTCGATGAAAGCGCGAAAATTGGCGGCATGAACCATTTCCTGCTGGCAGGTGACGATGATACCGCCAGCACTGACCTCAAATATGGGGTCAATGCGATGGAACTGCTGATCAACAAGCTGCTGCGCGGCGGGGCGGACCGGCACCGGTTGCGCGCCAAGCTGTTTGGCGGTGCCAGAATGACCCGTCACGCCCGCGATATCGGCGCGTCAAATGCGGCCTTTGCGCAATCGTTTCTGGATGGCGAGGGCCTTCCCTGCCTGTCACAGAGTCTTGGCGGCACGCAGGCGCGCCGGGTGGTTTTCACGCCAACAACTGGTGCCGCACGGATGCTGCAGATTTCCGGCCCTGCGCCAGAGGCGAAACCACCACCGGCACAGCCCAAGACAGAGGCGATTACGCTGTTCTAGACGCTTAGCCCATCGCCTGCAGACGCTTGATCAGCGAAGAGGTGTCCCAGCGTCCACCGCCAAGTTTTTGCACATCCTTATAGAACTGATCGACCAGCGCCGTGACAGGCAGGCTCGCCCCGTTTTCGTCGGCCGTGTTCAGGCAAATCGCAAGATCCTTGCGCATCCAGTCAACAGCGAACCCATGGTCAAAATGATCGTCCAGCATGGTTTCATAGCGGTTGGCCATCTGCCAGCTGCCTGCGGCGCCCTGGCTGATCACCTCGACCACTGCGCGGCCATCAAGACCTGCCTTTTGCGCGAAATGCAGCGCCTCTGACAGCCCCTGCACCAGTCCGGCGATGGCAATCTGGTTGCACATCTTGGTCATCTGCCCGGCCCCGCTTTCACCGATCCGGCGGCACATCTTGGCGTAGGTGTTGATGACCGGTTCTGCCGTGGCATAGGTCGCCTCTGCCCCGCCGCACATGACAGACAGCTGGCCGTTTTCTGCACCCGCCTGCCCGCCAGAGATCGGGGCGTCGACGTAACCGATGCCCTTTTCTGCCGCCAGATCATGCAATTCGCGCGTTACAGCGGCAGAGACAGTGGTGTGATCAACGAAAATCGCGCCCTCTGCCATGCTGGCGAAGGCCCCGTCGTCGCCAGTGCACACACTGCGCAGATCATCATCATTCCCGACGCAGGCCATCACCATCTCGGCGCCTGCAGCCGCCTGCGCCGGGGTTTGGCCCATGGCACCCCCATGCTGGGCCACCCATTTTTCAGCCTTGGCGGCGGTGCGGTTGTAGACGGTCACGTCATGTCCGGCGGCAGCCAGATGCCCCGCCATCGGATAGCCCATCACCCCAAGCCCAAGAAATGCGAGTTTTGCCATTGTGATCATCCTTCCTGTTGTTCAGGCAGAGGTAACGCAAACGGCGGCACCATCAAACAGAAATGAAAACGCCGGCCCCTTTTGCAGGGACCGGCGCATGTTCTTGTCGTGGGCGGCGCGCCCTACTCTGCCATCTCCCACGGGATGGTAAAGTTGTTCAGCGCGTTGCCGACAGCATCATCTGCCAGATCGCCTGTCTTGGCGATATGGGCGACCAGACCGCGGCGCTTGTCCTCGGTCACTTCCTTGACCTCGGCGTTCACGCCAGACAGCGCGCCGTTATAGATCCGTGTGATCGCACGTTTGCGCAGGTCGGGTTTGAAAATCTTGCCAACGGCCGTTTTGGGCAGTTCAGGCAGGATTTCCAGATGCTTGGGGTGGGCGGCCCGTTCATGGATATGCTCTTTGGCGTAGTCCATCAGCGCCTCTGGTGTGATGTCGGCCCCGTCAACAAGTTCGACAAAGGCGCATGGCACCTCGCCTGCATGTTCGTCGGGCTGGCCGATGGCCCCGGCAAAGGCGACCGCTTCATGTCCTGCCAGCGCCTCTTCAATCTCGGCGGGGTCAATGTTGTGACCACCGCGAATAATCAGGTCCTTGGCGCGGCCTGTGATCCAAAGGTAGCCGTCACTGTCCTTGCGGCCCAGATCGCCGGTCCGCAGATACTGCGCGTTCGAGAAGGCGCCGGGATAAAACAGCCCATCGTTCTTTTCGGCCTCTGTGTAGGTCATGCCGTCATAGACGCCGGGGTTTGAGACGCAAATCTCGCCGATCTCATCAACGCCTTGTTCTTCGCCAGTCGCCGGGCTCATGATTTTGACGTCCGTATAGGGGAACGGGATGCCGATAGAGCCGACACGCTTTTCCCCGGACGGCGGATTGATCGAGACAAGGCAGGTCGCCTCTGTCAGGCCATAGCCTTCACAGATGGTCACACCGGCGGCCTCCTCAAAACGCCGGTAAAGCTCCAGCGGCAGCGGTGCGGACCCGCAAAATGCCAGCCGCAGGGTTGAGATATCGGCATCCACCTTGCGCTGCATCAGCGCCGACATCGCAGTGGGCACTGTGATCATGAAGGTCACTTTGTGCCGCTCGATCAGCTTCCAGAAATTGTCGAATACGCCTTCGCCGCGATACCCCTGCGGCGTGGGAAAGACGATCTGCGCACCGGACCCAAGCGAGGCCCCCAGCGACACGATTGTTGCAAAGACATGGAACAACGGCAGCGGGCAAATCTGCACATCGTTTTCGGTAAACAGCAGCCGGTCACCCAGCCATGCATTGTAGATGATACCGGAATAGCGGTGCTGCACGACCTTGGGCATACCGGTCGTGCCGCCAGTATGGAAATAGGCCGCGACCCGGTCGGTCTTGCTGTCCTCAAAGGCCAGTTCCTTGGGCTGCTTGGCCAATTCGGTGTTAAAATCCACCACGGTGGCCTTGTGCGACACCGGGTTCTTGGGCCGGATCAACGGCACGATGAACTTCTTCAGACCGGTGAGGTAGCGCAGAAGGTCGACCTCCACCACATGGCTGACGTTGGGGGCAAGGCGCACGGCCTCTGCCGCCTTCTGGGCCACGTCCGTTTTTGGGAAGGCCTTCAGCGTGACCAGCACCTTGGCATTGGTCTCGCGCAGGATGGCGGCGATCTGTTCGGCCTCCAGCAGCGGGTTGATCGGGTTGACGATGCCGGCCACCTGTCCGCCCAGATAGGTCAGGATGGTTTCTG
>JAHDGO010000232.1 GCA_020627605.1 Yoonia sp. | reverse complement strand
ATTTCTTGTCGAAGGTGGTGCGCTAAGTCTTTCCGCCCGCCTGCCCTGCCCCTATGTCATGGATATGAAACGCGAAACCACCGATATCCTGATTTCCGGCGGCGGGGTGGCAGGGCTGACTGCTGCGGCGGCCTTTGGCACAGCAGGCTTTGACGTCACCATCGTCGATCCTGCCCCGCCGATCACCGACCGCGATACAGAAGGGTCTGATCTGCGGACGACGGCGTTTCTGCAGCCTGCACAGCAATTTCTGGAGACCGCCGGATTGTGGGACCGTCTGGGCCCGGAAGCCACGCCGCTGCAGGTGATGCGCATCGTCGACCTTGGCACCGATGCGCACGTCACCCGCGATTTTGACGCCGCTGATATCTCTGACAAACCATTTGGGTGGAACCTGCCGAACTGGCTGTTGCGCCGTGAAATGGTGGCGCGGCTGCAGGACCTGCCAAATGTTGATTTCCGCCCCGGAACGGGTTTTGCCGGGCTGCTGTCGCGCAGCGCCGAGGCGATTGTGACACTGAGCGATCGCACACAGATCAGCGCACAGATGGTTATTGGCGCGGATGGGCGCGGATCGCCAGTGCGCGCGGCACTTGGGATCGGGGTGAAGACGCGGCGCTATGGGCAACGCGCGCTGACCTTCGCGGTGACGCATGACGCACCCCATGACAATGTCTCAACCGAGGTGCACCGGTCTGGTGGGCCGTTTACACTGGTGCCATTGCCCGATCATGACGGGCGGCCATGCTCTGCCGTCGTGTGGATGGACGCAGGGGTCGAGGTGCAGCGATTGGCTGCACTGGACGCAGCCGCGTTCGAGGCGGCAGCAAACGAACGCTCTGCCTACCTTTACGGGCCGCTGAAACTCGCCAGCCGTCGCACAAGCTGGCCCATCATCAGCCAGACCGCCGACAAGATCACAGGACCGCGTGCTGCCTTGGTGGCAGAGGCCGCGCATGTCATGCCGCCCATCGGGGCGCAGGGTCTGAATATGTCGCTGAAGGATCTTTCCTGCCTGCTGGAATTGTCCAAAGCTTGGCCTGACGCCCTTGGCAAAGCGCAAATGCTGGACCAATACGCCCGCAAGCGGCATGGCGATATCAAGCTGCGCGTGGCCGGGATCGACGCGCTGAACCGCGCGTCCATTGCTGGCAACCCCGCGTTTCAGGCCCTGCGGTCCAAAGGGATTGAGGCGCTTTACGGCGTCGCGCCAGTGCGCAAGACGCTGATGCAAATGGGGCTGGGTGCCGGTTAAAGCACCTTGTCCAGCACTGGCAGCAACCGCCCTAGCGTGCCATCAACATCGTAGAGCTTATCAAGGCCAAACAGCCCCAGCCGGAACGTGCGGAAATCATCAGGTTCGTCGCATTGCAGCGGCACGCCCGCGGCGATCTGCATCCCTTCGGCGGCGAATTTTGACCCGTTCTGGATTGCCGGGTCATCGGTATAGCTGACAACAACACCGGGCGCGCCAAAGCCATCTGCGGCCACCGATTTGATACCCTTGTCTGCAAGCGCCTTGCGCACAGCGTTCCCCAGCAGCCATTGCGCATCCTTCAGCTTGGTAAAGCCAAAGTCGCGGGTTTCCAGCATGGTATCGCGGAAGGCGCGCAGACCATCAGTGGGCATCGTCGCATGATAGGCATGGCCACCGTTTTCATAGGCCTGCATGATGCTGTGCCACTTCTTGAGGTCCACTGCAAAAGAGTTGGAAGTCGTCTGCGCCATCCGTTCTGCGGCGCGGTCAGACAGCATGACAAGGCCAGCGCAGGGCGTGGCCGACCAGCCTTTTTGCGGGGCAGAGATCAGCACATCGACGCCAGTCGCCTGCATGTCCACCCAGACACAGCCTGACGCGATGCAATCCAGCACCATCAGCGCGCCGACCTCATGCGCCGCGGCGGCCAGTGCGGCAATATAGTCGTCGGGCAGGATGATCCCGGCACTGGTTTCCACATGCGGGGCGAAAACGACGTCAGGCTTGGCGTCCTTGATCGCGGCCACAACATCGGCAATCGGGGCCGGCGCAAAGGGCGCGCGGGTATCGTTGCCGGCCTGACGGGCCTTCATGACCGTGGTTTTGGCAGTGAAGTTCCCCGCCTCGAAAATCTGGCTCCACCGGTAGGAAAACCAGCCATTGCGCACGACAAAGGCGTGGGCGTCGGCACCAAACTGGCGGGCCACAGCCTCCATCCCGTAGGTGCCGCCACCGGGGACAAGGGCAATGTGATCAGCGTTATAGACCTCTTTCAGCATGGCTGAGATATCGGTCATCACGCCCTGAAAGGCCTTTGACATATGGTTGAGCGAGCGGTCGGTAAATACGACCGAAAATTCCATCAGCCCATCGGGGTCCACTGGCGAATTTGTGCCGTCCATCTGATCCTCCATGTTTTGCAGGCATGGCTAATCGCTCTGACAGCAAGACGCAAAGCCTATCTTGGTATACCGGGCCGGGTCAGGCGGCACTTTGGTCACCGTTCGACAACGCAGCAAAGACCGTCTGATTGCGCCCGCGCGCCTTGGCCTTGTAAAGCGCCGCATCAGCCTGGCGGATCGCAAGTTCCACGTCTTTCAGACGTTCCTTGAGCGACCCGCCAATGGACACCGTGACACGCAATTGTTCGTGTTCAAAGGCGACGATCTGTTCGGCGATCATCTTGCGCATCCGCTCTGCCACCTCAAAGCCGCTCTGCTTGGTATGATTTTTAAGAAAGACGATGAACTCTTCCCCGCCGAAACGGCACACGATGTCGTCGTCGCGGGTATTGGCTTGCAGTAGTTTGGCCACCTGCGCGATCACCACGTCGCCAGCCAGATGACCATATGTGTCATTGACATGCTTGAAGTGGTCGATATCGACCATCAGCGAGATGCCGAAGGTCTGCGGGTTATCCCGCATGCGCGAAAAGAAGAAATCCCGCGTTGCCATATTTGTCAGACGGTCACGGTCGACAAGGCGCTGCAACTCCTCGTTCAGCAGCACGTTACGGCGTACCTGCGCCCAGATGAAAAAGCTGATCGGTATGGTAATGACGAAGGAGATCAGCGGCGCGAGGATCAGCGCCGCGCGCAGGTCCTGACCCTGAAACAGAAAATATACCATCACTTCTGTCACCAGAATGGATGCGATGGTTGTCAGCACCGCGGCCACGCATACAGCGCGCCAGGTCGCGACCTTCCCCATCATCTCCAACCGACCAGCATCATGGACCGCAACATCACGGCAAATCTTGTGGAAAGGATTAAGACCGGTGTCAGAGCGGCCCGGGTCGGCGCTCTTCGCTCAGCAGAACGTTTGCCTCGACGTCGCCGACGCCGGGCATTGTCATGATGCGGCGGCGCAGAACACGTTCAAAATCCGCCAGATCACGGGCCACGACACGCAGACGATAGTCATAAAGACCCAGCACATGGTCCACTGTCTGCACCTCAGGGATCGCACCGATGGCCCGTTCAAAATCCTCCAGGCTCACACGTCCCTTGGTGGCCAGTTTGACGCCAAGAAAGACGGTGACACCAAAGCCAAGCTTTTCGTGGTCCAGCATCAGACGCCGCCCTGCAATGATGCCAGCGTCCTGCAGCCGCTTGATCCGCCGCCATGTCGCAGGCTGGCTCAGTCCCAGTTTCTGCCCCAGCTGCGAGGTGGATTGGTCCGCATTGGCGCTGAGCGCCCGCAGGATCGCGCGATCAAGTTCATCCAGCATCATATCGGCAGGCTTTCATCGGCCTTGACGCTGGCCACCGTCATCAGCGCCTCGATATCCGCAATATGCGGCAGGGTCAGAACCTCATCGCGGTAGATGCGCTGGTAGTCGGGCAAATCGCGCGCAATCAGCGACAGGCGTACATCGACCCGACCCAGAAAGGTTTGTATCTCGATCACTTCGGGCACGGCACGGGCCGCATCAATGAAATCGTCAAAGGCGCGCGCGATTGTCTTGTCCAGCGTGATCCGCAGGCTGACGGCGACGGCATAGCCCATGGCGCGCCAATCGATCACCGCCTGACTGCCTTGCAGGACACCATCGGCGCGCAACCGGTCAAGACGGCGGGTGACCCGCGCAGGTGTCAGCGCCATGGCCACCGCCAGATCAGGCACCCCCCGGCTGGGGTCCTCCTGCAAAAGACGCAATAGACGGCGATCCGTGTCATCAAGCATGAATATTCGCATATTTTAAATTTGAACACATAACAATCATCATC
>JAHDGO010000231.1 GCA_020627605.1 Yoonia sp. | reverse complement strand
TGGTCAACAAAACATACCGACCAGCAAGGATGTCCTGCAGGTCTGCAACGTCGCCAAAGGCAGCAGGAAGCTGATATGATTCACTGTCCGACGCAACAACCCCTGCCCCGTCCACTGCATAACCCAAGAGCAGGCCGCGGCAGTGCCCTGATGCATCGCGCACATGTGTCACAGGCAGCGCAGGACAGTGATAAAGCTGGGTCTTGCCAATAGCGCGATGGGTAAGATCAGGCAGATCGCGCGGAACCTCGGACAGGACAAATTGATAGCGAAATGTATTCGCGAACTGATAGCTCAGCGCATCAGCAAGTGTCTTGCCCAGTAGGTGCGGTGATCCCATGACACGCCAATCCAAATGTTGCTGTGCCATGTGGTTAGGCCACCCTGCCCCAGCCGTCAAACGGCTCTGGGCTGGCCTAAGCCACCTCGCCCTCAAAGGCGGCTGCCATCAGCGCACGGGTGTAGCTGCTTTGCGGGTTGTCGAAGATGTCGGCGGCATTGCCGGCCTCGACCACATCGCCCTGTTTCATCACCATCACCTTGTGTGACAGCGCGCGCACGACCTTCAAGTCGTGACTGATAAACAGATAGGCCAGCCCGTATTTTTGCTGCAACTCCCGCAACAGAAGCACAATCTGCACCTGCACAGTCATATCAAGCGCGCTTGTTGGCTCGTCCAGGATCAGCAGTTTCGGGCGCAGGATCATCGCCCTTGCGATGGCAATCCGCTGGCGCTGGCCACCGGAAAATTCGTGCGGGTAGCGATCCATCAGCGATGGGTCCAGACCGACCTCGGTCAGGATTTCGGCCACCATGTCGCGCGGGTTGCGTCCGGGGGCCACGCCATGCACGCCAAGCCCCTCTGCGATGATCTGTTCCACCGTCATGCGCGGGCTGAGTGACCCGTAAGGGTCCTGAAACACGATCTGCATGTCACTGCGCAGGGGGCGCATCTGACGCTGGTTGAGGTGGTGAATATCGGTGCCCTGAAACGCGATGCGTCCTTCTGACCGGATCAGCCGCATCACGGCGAGGGCCAGCGTTGTCTTGCCAGACCCGCTTTCGCCGACAACGCCCAGCGTCTCCCCTGCCCTGACGGTCAGTGTCGCCTCGTTGACCGCCTTCACATGCCCCACGGTGCGTTTCAGCAGGCCGCGCTGGATCGGGAACCAGATCCTGGCCTGATCAGTTTGCAGGACGACCGGCGCCGTGTCAGGCACCGGCGCAGGGGTGCCTGTGCTTTCGGCGGCCAGCAGCATCTGGGTATAGGGGTGCTGCGGATTGGCGAAAATCTCTGCCGTTGGGCCTGCCTCGACAATCTCGCCGTCTTTCATCACGCAAACCCGGTCAGCGATCTTGCGCACGATCGTCAGGTCATGGGTGATAAACAGCATGGACATGCCTACCTCACGCTTCAGATCAGCCAGCAAATCAAGGATCTGCGCCTGAATGGTCACATCCAGCGCCGTCGTCGGTTCATCCGCGATCAGCAACTCCGGGCCGTTGGCCAGCGCCATGGCGATCATCACACGCTGACGTTGCCCGCCGGACAATTGGTGGGGATAAGCTGTCAGGCGGCTTTCGGCATCGCGGATGCCCACCTTTTCCAGCAGCTCGATAATGCGGGCACGGACTGCCGCGCCGCGCAGGCCCTGATGCAGTTCAATGCTTTCGGCCAGCTGTTTTTCAATGGTGTGCAGTGGGTTCAGCGATGTCATCGGCTCTTGAAAGATAAAGCTGATGTCATTGCCGCGCACCCGGCGCAACTCGGCGTCATTTGCGCCGACCATCTCTGCGCCTTCGTAAGTGATCGAACCCGCCATGACCGCGCTGTCGCCCAGCAATTGCACGGTCGACAGGGCGGTGACGGATTTGCCTGATCCGCTTTCGCCGACAAGGGCGACGGTTTCGCCCCGCTCTACCGTGAAAGACACACCGCGCACCGCATGGGTGGTGGATCCATCCTGCCGGAAGGCGACGCGCAGGTCCCTGACATCCAGAACAGCAGCCATCAGCGTTCCGTCCCGGTCTTGGCCATCTCTGGCGTTTGGGCCAAGAGCGTGTCGTCAACCGCCACATCGCCGTCAGCGACAAAGGTCTTGCGCGGATCAAAGGCGTCGCGCACGCCCTCAAAGATAAAGACCAGCAGCGACAGCATAATTGCAAAGGTAAAGAAGGCCGTGAATCCCAGCCATGGCGCTTGCAGGTTCTGTTTGGCCTGCAAGGTCATCTCGCCCAATGACGGGGCGGACGACGGCAGACCAAAGCCCAGAAAATCAAGCGAGGCCAGACCACCGATTGCCCCGGTCACAAGGAACGGCAGCATCGTGACGGTCGCCACCATTGCATTGGGCAGCATGTGGCGGAACATGATCGTGCGGTCGCGCACGCCCAGCGCCTTGGCAGCCCGCACATATTCCAGATTGCGCGCGCGCAGAAACTCTGCCCTGACCACGCCGACAAGGGCGGGCCAGCCAAACAGCACTGTCAAAAACACAAGGAGCCAGTAACTGCGCCCCAGGATCGCGAACACAATGATGATCACATATAGCGACGGCATCCCCGTCCAGATCTCGATAAACCGCTGGAACAGCAGGTCCGTCCAGCCCCCGAAATAGCCCTGCACAGCACCGGCGATAATCCCGATCAACGATGCAGCGACAGTGACCGTCAGGGCAAAGGTGACGGACAGCCGGAACCCGTAGATCACCCGTGCCAGCACATCGCGTTTGGTATCATCAGTGCCCAGCAGGTTATCCGATGTCGGCGGTGACGGGGCGACACCGCCGACGTTGACGATGGTATTGTAGGAATATGGGATCGGCGGCCAGAGCATCCAGCCTTCCTCAAACCCTTCGATATCAAGCGCGACGCCCTGATCAACTGCCTCAATCAGGCTCTCGGGCGTGTCAAAACACTCCAGCAAGCCCCCGGTCACGATCAGGCAATCGACCTCCGGCTCACCATAGCCAGCCTCTGTCGGGAAATCGCCGCCGAAATCCTGCTCTGAATAGAAGTTGAAGATCGGCATATGCAGCTCGCCGCGGTAGCTAACGAGGATGGGTTTGTCGTTGGCAATAAACTCGGCAAAGAGCGACAGACCAAACAGCACCGAAAAGATGATGAACGACCAATAGGCGCGGCGGTTGCGGCGGAAATTGCGCAGACGGCGGCGGTTCAGCGGGGATAGGAATGGTTTCTTCGCCATCAGCCGCGGGCCTCAAAATCAATGCGCGGGTCGATCAGCACATAGGTCAGGTCAGTCAGGATACCCACTACAAGACCAATCAGCGAGAAAGCAAAAAGCGTGCCAAAGACCACCGGATAATCCCGCGCGACGGCCGCCTCAAACCCAAGGCGGCCAAGCCCATCCAGCGAAAACAGCGTTTCGATAATCAGCGAACCGCCAAAGAACACCCCGATAAACAGGGCCGGAAAGCCCGAAATCACGATCAGCATGGCATTGCGGAACACATGGCCATACAGCACCCGGCGTTCAGTCAGCCCCTTGGCCTTGGCTGTCATGACATATTGCTTTTTGATCTCATCAAGAAAGCTGTTCTTGGTCAAAAGCGTCAGCGTGGCAAAGGCCGAAATGGTCGAGGCCAATACCGGCAGTGTGATGTGCCAGAAATAATCCAGCACCTTGCCGATCATGCTCAACTCTTCGAAATTGGCAGAGGTCAGGCCGCGCAGCGGGAAGATGCGCCAGTAGGACCCGCCTGCAAAGAGCACGATCAGCAGGATCGCAAAAAGAAAACCGGGGATCGCATAGCCCACGATGATTGCGCCGGAGGTCCATGTATCAAAGGGCGAACCATCCTTGACGGCCTTTTTGATACCCAAGGGAATGGACACAAGATAGGCAATCAGCGTCGACCACAGGCCAAGCGTGATGGACACAGGCATCTTTTCCATGACCAGATCAAACACACTGATAGACCGGAAATAGCTTTCGCCGAAATCGAACCGCATGTAGTTCCACATCATCGTCAGGAAACGTTCAAGCGGGGGTTTGTCGAAACCGAACTCGCGCTCCAGCTCTGCGATGAAATCAGCAGGCAGGCCACGACCACCGATGTAGTCGCTGTCGCCCCCCTCAACCAACTCGCTGCCGCCGCCAGCGATGCCTTCAAAGACATCGCCGCCGCCTTCCAGCTGCGCGATGATCTGTTCAATCGGGCCACCGGGGACAAATTGGGTCAGGGCAAAGTTGATG
>JAHDGO010000230.1 GCA_020627605.1 Yoonia sp. | reverse complement strand
CGGTCGGCCGCCGCCCGGAAGTGGTGGTAGGTCGCCGTGAGCTTCACCTTTTTGAGGGGCGACAGGCCGGCGGCGCCACCGACATCGACGAGCCCGCGCTGACCCGTGTGAGCCGGCATGTTCAGGAAGTAGTCCATCTCGCCATAGAACTTGTGGCCGGTCAGAGACAGCAGGTCTACCGGCAGCTTGCCCAGGTCGATCCGCACCTTGCCAACGGCCTGCGCAGCATCGACATGGAACAGGATGTCGCGCTGGCGACAAATATTGCCAAGTGCCTCGATATCCTGGATAACGCCGGTCTCGTTATTGACGAACATGATCGAGACGAATTGCGTGTCGTCGCGCAAAGCCGCTTCGAACGCCGTCGGGTCGAGCAAACCGTTTGCACCGGGATCTACCCAGGTTACTTGGAAGCCTTCTTTCGCCAACGCATCGAACATGTCGGTCACAGCCTTGTGTTCGGTCCTCATGGACACGATGTGCTTGCCGCGATGCGCCCGGTAGCGCGCGCCCCCCGCGATAGCCAGGTTATCCGACTCGGTCGCACCTGACGTCCAGACCAGGGTTCTGGGATCCACATTCAGCAGTCCCGCGACCTGGGCGGCCGCGCTGGCAAGTCGCATAGCGAAGTCCGCTGTCATCGGGTCGTTGCCGACCGTTCCCCTGACGCCGTCTGTTCCGAAATAGTCCTTACTCATTATTCTTTCTCTGCTCTTGTGCGCCGGCCTCGATCACCGCTTGCGCAACCTTTAATGCATCAACCGTGGCTTCGACATCGTGGGCGCGAATGATGTCGGCACCGTTCATGACGGCCACAACCGCCCCCGCAACGCTGGCAGAGGCGCGCCGCCTGCGTGACCTCTTCGCGGCCAAGGGCGGGCAGGTCGTCAAGGCCGATGTGCTGCAATCGGCAGAGACTTTGCTGGACCTTTACGGCGAGGATATCCGCGCCCGCGCCTATTTAACCTCTGACCCGCTGCGCGGCGAAATGGTGCTGCGCCCGGATTTCACCGTACCTGTCGTGCAGATGCATATGGAAAGCCACGCCGAACCTGCGCGCTATACCTACGCCGGCAAGGTTTTCCGCAAGCAGGAAGAGGATGAAACCCGCGCCAACGAATATGTGCAGGTCGGCTATGAGGTCTTTGACGGGTCCGACCCCGCCGCAGCAGATGCAGAGGTTTTCGCCGCAATGGCCGAAGGGTTGAACGGGCTTGCCGTCCGCGCGTCCAGCGGTGACATCGGTATCCTGATGGCCGCCGTCTCAGGTTTGCGCACGACCGAGGCGCGCAAGGCAGCGCTCCTGCGTCACATCTGGCGGCCGGTACGGTTCCGGGCGCTGATGAAACGCTTTGGTTCTGATGCGGTGCCCCCTGCCCGCGCCGCATTGCTGGCCGCCGATGATCCATTTGCCAAGGCAGGCCCCGATATCGGGCGCCGCAGCCGGGCCGAGGTCGCCGCACGCCTCGCCGCCCTGCGCGACGACGCCACTGCACCCCCCATTGCCAAGGACGAGATCGCCCTGATCGACGCGATCCTGTCCTTGCGCGAAACCGCCGCGAATGTCCTTAGCCAACTGCGTGACATTGCCGTCGACATGCCCGCCATCGGCCCCGCCGTCGCCCGGCTGGAGGCCCGGCTGGAGGCGCTGGAGGATCGTGGCGTGGATGTCGCCGCGCTCGACTTCGAGGGCAGCTATGGCCGCACGTCGCTGGAATATTATGACGGTTTCGTCTTTGGCTTTTACGCCATCGACCGGCCAGACCTGCCCCCCGTCGCCACCGGCGGCCGCTATGACGCGCTGACCGCGCGACTGGGTCAGGGCCGGGCGGTGCCAGCCGTCGGCGGGGTCATCCGCCCCGATCTTGTGGTGGGGTTGCGCTGATGCTGAAACTTGGTGTGCCCTCCAAGGGGCGGTTGATGGACAAGACGTTTGACTGGTTCGGCAGCCGTGGGGTGACCCTGCGCAAATCCGGGGCCGACCGCGAATATGCGGGCGCAGTCGACGGGATTGACGGGGTCGAGCTGGTGTTGCTGTCCGCAGGCGAAATCCCGCGGGAACTGGCCGCTGGCAACATCCATCTTGGCGTCACAGGGTCTGATCTTGTGCGCGAAAAGCTGGCCAACTGGGACAGCCGCGTGGCGGAACTTGCCCCCATGGGGTTTGGCGGGGCCGATCTGATCATCGCCGTCCCGCAAGCCTGGGTGGATGTGAGCACACTGGACGATCTTGACGCCGCCGCTGCCGCCTTTCGCCAGACCCATGGCTTCCGTCTGCGGATCGCGACAAAGTATCACCGTCTGGTGCGGGAATTTCTGCGCGAACACGGCGTCGCCGATTATCAGATCATCGACAGTCAGGGCGCTACCGAAGGCACGGTCAAGAACGAAACCGCCGAGGCGATCGCCGATATCACCTCGACCGGGGAAACCCTGCGCGCCAACGGGTTGAAGATCCTTGATGATGGATTGATTCATGCCAGTCAGGCGACCCTGTTCCGTGGCCGCCGCAACGACTGGACCGACGATCAGCGCCAAAAGCTGAAAGCGCTGCAAATGGTGCTGGGGATTAGCTAGGCTGGCCGCCATCTGCCCTGTGCTGTCAGAAGTGCTATGATCCCCTGATGAGCACCTATCGATTTCGCAACGCCACCGTCGCTGATCTGAAGCTGCTGGGCCAGTGGCAGCGGCAACCGCATGTCAGCGCGTGGTGGGATTCCGAAGAACCCTATGACGCCGCCGATCTGGAAGACACCCGCGTCGCACGCTGGATCGTTCTGCTGGACGACCAGCCATTCGCCTACATGCAGGATTACACCGTTCACGGATGGGACGATCACCATTTTGCCCATCTGCCGCGTGGCACCCGTGGGATTGATCAGTACATCGGTGTCTCTGACATGCTGGGCAAGGGCCACGGGCCGGGCTTTATCGCTGAGCGGATGACAACGCTATTTTCAGATGGTGCCCCGATGATCGCAACTGACCCGCATCCCGACAATGCCCGCGCCATCGCTGCCTATCGCAAACTGGGTTTCATCGAGATCGGCCCGGCGCAGGAGACGGCATGGGGCCTGATCCTGCCGATGGTGGCAGAACGCCCTGAGGACCATTGATGCCGTCTCGACAAGCGACGGTTTTCAGGCGTCCTCGACTTCGATGACTCCACTCAGACTACGCAGCGCCCCCTTGATCTGCGGATTGACCGGGAAATCATCGCCAAGGTCGAGCTCCACCTCGCCCGGCAGATCATCCCCCATCAGGCAGAAAAAGACCGGCCCCCGCCCCCCGCGCACGCCGTCACGGGCCGCATTGGCAAGGATCGTCGCGACTGAACCGATGGCGTCAGGTCCATCAAGAAACACGCGCAGCCCTGCACCGCCAGCATCAGCCACCATCGTGTCGACCGGCGAGACAGAGCGCCCGAGCAGTTTCAGCTGATCAGCCTCCATCGTCGCCTCGCAGGTCAGCACAATCTGGCTGCCGGTTTCCAGATACTCCCGCGCGGCCTCCAACGTGTCGGAAAACATCGTAACCTCGTACTGTCCCGTGGGATCAGACAACTGCACAAAGGCAAAGCGATTGCCCCGCGCCGATTTGCGTTCCTGGCGGCCCGACACGGTGCCCGCCATCTTCACGATGGATGCCCCTTTTTCAGCCTTGGCTGTCACCTCATCAAGGGTCATGACCTGCTTGCGTTTCAGTGGCCCCATGTAATCGTCAAGTGGATGTCCTGAGAGATAGAAACCGATCGCCTTGAACTCTTCGGCCAAACGCTCTGCGGGCAACCAATCCTCTCCGCCCGCCAGTCGCGGCTCTGGCAGGTCCTCGCCCGCGTCCCCAAAGAGGGAGACCTGATTGGATGACCGCTGATCATGGATCGCGGCGGAATAGGCCGACAGCGCATCAAGGCTGTCCATGACGCGGCGGCGGTTCGGATCAAGCACATCAAATGCACCTGCACGGGCCAACATCTCCAGCGGGCGCTTGCCAATACGTTTGAGGTCAACCCGGCGGGCAAAGTCGAAGAGGTTGACGAATTCCTTGTCTTCGCGCCCTTCGACAATCAGTTTCATCGCCTCGACGCCGACATTCTTCAGCGCGCCCAGCCCATAAACAAGTTTCTGATCCTGCACATCAAAGGTGGCCTGCGACCGGTTCACGCAAGGCGGGACATAATCGATCCCCAGCCCTTTTTTCACTTCCTGGAAATACACGCCAAGCTTGTCG
>JAHDGO010000229.1 GCA_020627605.1 Yoonia sp. | reverse complement strand
CCCATGCGCACCAGAAACTGGCGGAGCGCCTCTTCATCCATGCGCTGACCGACAGTGGCGGTGAATGCCGCCGCGCGCAGCAGGCTGCGGGCAGGCACACGCTGGGTTGCGGCAGACAGGGTCGTCAGCAGGATAAACCGGTCCGGCATCCCATGCACGAGGGCGGCGAGCGTTGCCATGCGCGCAGCAGAGATGTCGGTGTTGGGCGACACCCTGTCATAGGGCAGGCAATCCCATGCCGGGAACACAAAAACCGGCACCTCTGGTGCAAAGAAGGCGAGCGCTGCCTGCATCGCCGCCAGCCGCTTGTCGTCCCGAGCGACATGCAGGACAGATCCGCCTTTTTCCAGCTCTGCCAGTATCAGCCGGGCGTCAAACCCTTCGGGCGCGCCACTGACGGTGATATGTTTGGGATCGGCCATGGCGGTCCACCTACCCTGCGCGGTGGCGGTGTCAACTCTCTAGAAGAACTGCAATTGCATCAGACCGTAGTAGATGCCGTACATGGCCGTGAAAAACAGGCTGATCATCGCCACGATCTGGGTCCAGAGGCGCACCAGAAACAGCCGTTTGACCAATGGCTTACCCGACAAAGGTGCCGCGTCAAGGCGCAGGGCCAGCCGCAGGTTGATGGCCCCGATCAGGCAAAGCGGGGCTGCCAGCAACAGCATCCCCTGCGCCAGCTCGATACCATAGTAGAAACCAGCCATGGCCAGCGCGCTGATCAGGAACGCCAGAAGGCCGATCAACCAAGGTCCAAGGCTGCGGTGGTAGTTGGCCAGCCGCCGGACATGCACATCAAGAAGTTGCTCCAGATCGCGCATCGGCCCCTCGTCACCCTTGCGCGCGCGAAACAGCACATCAAAGGGCACGCCCAGCACCCAGTTGCTGGCCCAAGACCAGCTGGCGATCACCACGATCCAGTACCAGATATTTGTAAATGTATTCAGTTCGATGACGCGAACGATACTGTCTGTCCAGTTCACAGGGGCTCGCCTTTGGATTTGGGCCTTTTCGTTCGGGCAACCTAGCGTCCCGTTGGTGACTTGCCCAGACTTGTGATGGGTCAAAATCCGTGCGACCAAGATGCACCATCAAGAAAGGCCGCGACAGATGAAACCGACAGTTGCCCCCTTCCCCGCGGCCCGCCTGCGCCGCATGCGCCAGTCACCCGCTTTGCGCGCACTTGCGCGGCAGAACACGTTGACGGTGGATGATCTGATCTGGCCGGTCTTTGTGATGGATGGCAAGGATGATGAAACGCCCGTCGCCTCTATGCCCGGCGTGGTCCGCCGCACCGTTGACCGCGTCGCAAAAGTCGCAAAAGAGGCGCAATTGCTGGGTATTCCGGCGATCTGCATCTTTCCCTATACCGGGATGGCCGCAAGGACCGAAGACTGCGCGATGGCATGGGACCCCGACAACCTGACCAATCAGGCGATCCGTGCGATCAAGGATGTGGCCCCGGATATCGCTGTCATGACGGATATCGCGCTGGACCCCTATAACATCAATGGCCACGACGGCTTTGTTGAGAATGGCGAGATCGTGAATGACCGGACGGTTGCGGCGTTGGTCAAGATGGCGCTGGCGCAGGCGAAGGCTGGTGCCGATATTCTTGGCCCCTCTGACATGATGGACGGGCGGATCGGCGCGATCCGCACCGCGCTGGAGGCCGAGGGCCATCAGAACGTCACGATCCTCAGCTATACGGCGAAATACGCCTCCAGCTTTTATGGGCCGTTCCGTGATGCTGTTGGCGCCTCATCTGCGCTGACCGGCGACAAGAACACCTATCAGATGGACCCCGGCAACAGCGACGAGGCGTTGCGCCTTGTGGCCCGCGACCTGGCAGAAGGGGCCGATATGGTCATGGTCAAACCGGGGATGCCGTACCTGGATATCTGCCGCCGTGTAAAAGACACCTTTGGTGTGCCAACCTATGCCTACCAGGTCAGCGGCGAATACGCGATGCTACAGGCCGCTGCACAAAACGGCTGGCTGGATGGTGACAAGGTGATGATGGAAAGCCTGCTGTCGTTCAAACGCGCAGGCTGTGACGGCATTCTGACCTATTTTGCCCCTGCTGCCGCCAAGCTGCTGAACGGCTAGAAGAACAGCGTCAGCCCGGTCATCGAGACGATCAGGAATAGGATCGTCATGATGCCGCCGGACTTCACAAAATCAATCACTCGAGATCCTGCCGGACCCATGATCAGCGCATTGACCTGATGGGTCGGGATCAGGAACGAATTCGAGGTTGATATTGCCACGGTCAGGGCAAAGACAGCCGGGTCACCGCCTGCGGAAATGGCGATGGAAATGGCCAGTGGGACCAGTAGAACGGTTGCACCTACATTCGACATCACCAGCGTGAAGGCTGTGGCCAGGATCGCCAGCCCGGCCTGCAGCCCCCAGAGCGGCCATCCATCCAGCAGGATCAGCACGTAATTTGCGATCCAATCGGCTGTGCCAGTATTCTGCACCGCCTGCCCCAATGGGATCAGCGAGGCCAACAAGAACACCGTACTCCAACTGACAGCCTCATAAGCCTCGTCAATCGACAGGACGCGGGACAGGATCATGCCCGTCGCACCCGCCAGCAGGCATAGCGACAGGCGGACATCGGAAAACAGGATCAGGCCAAGCGCGATCAGGAAGAAGAATAGCGCCCAGCCAACCTTGTGCGGGCGCAGTTCCTCTTGCGGAAAATCAGAGGTGACAACGACAAAATCGCGGTCCTTCTTGACCCGTGTCAGACGGTCCCATTGCGCATGCACGACCAGCGTGTCGCCCGCCTGCAGCGGCACCTGCCCGATATGGGTGCAGACGTGATCCTCTGTCTCGACGTGGCTCATGGTGTCTTCGCCGCGGTGGATGGCAAGGATCGACATACCATGGGTCTGGCGCAGGCGCAGGTCGATGGGCGTCTGCCCGATCACGCTGGACCCCGGCGGGATCACGACCTCTGCAACGCCTGATTGGGTCTGGGCGAAATCATCTGCAAAGACATTCAGCTCTGGCAGGATATCCAGACCATAGGGGGCGGCGAATTCTTCCTCGACCACGCGGCGCAGCCCCATCACGGCAAGCCTTGCCGGGGCCTCGATCGTCGTGTCGGCCATCGGCGCGATGATCTTGTTGCCGCGATAGGATGTGCCCAGAATATACATGTGATGGGCGACCATCAGGTCCGACAGCGTGTGGCCGACCAGGATCGACCCTTCAGGCACACGCACCTCAAACATATCGGCGCGCAGGCCATAGGTATTTTCGACATAGGCCTGCATCGACCGGCCAGACCCTGCATCGGCCCCGCCCCGCTCGCGCCGCGAGGGCAATACCCAGCGACCAAAGAGCACAAAATACAGTACCCCGGTCAGCACAAGCATGATGCCCACTGGCGTGACCGAGAACAGACCAAAGGTGTCCATCTGCATTTCGGGTGACAGCGTATCATTTGCCGTCAGGATCAGATCGTTCAGCAGGATCAGTGGCGATGAACCGACCATCGTGATTGTACCGCCAAGGATCGCGCAGAACCCCATTGGCATCAAAAGGCGGCTCATCGGGATTTCGGTTCTGGCAGAAATCCTGCTGATCACCGGCAGAAACAGGGCCGCGGCCCCGACGTTCTGCATGAATGAACTGATCACCCCGACAGAGCCGGAGACAATAGGGATAATCCGCCCTTCGGTCGTACCACCGCGTTTCAGGATCAGGGCCGCGACCTTGGACATCAAACCGGTTCTGTCCAGCCCTGCCCCGATGATCATCACCGCGACAATGGACATGACCGCATTGGACGAGAACCCGGCAAACAGCATCGAAGGGTCTGCCAGATTGCCAAGGCCGGGCACGTAGCTGAGCCCGCCGAGCAGCACCATGACAAAGATTGCGGCAAGGTCGATGCGCACAATTTCCGACACGAACAGGAACACCGTCAGGGCCAGCAGTCCCAGAACTGTGACCATCTCAAACGTCAGTGGCAGTGATTCCATGTCCTTCTCCTGCGCCAAGTGTAGACCGCAAACTTGACAGCCGCCTAACCAAAGCCCGAGAAAACATAAGACCAGTTGCACGCCTGCATCGGACCAGCGTTGCTGATTTCACCAATCGGGCCGGTGCCAATCTACGTGACATCGCGCCAATGCTCGCCTATGGTTGCGCCATAAAAGGGCGCAAAGCCCCTCACAGGCAAATAGGCGGATATCACCATGACAGATTTCTCACGGCGCAGCT
>JAHDGO010000228.1 GCA_020627605.1 Yoonia sp. | reverse complement strand
TCTGCCTGATGGTTTTCGGCCATGCCCCCGCTGGCGAACGACATCATGGATAGCAGGGCAATAGATTTCAATGCGGTTCGGATCATACCAATTCCTGCGACAACTGTTGTTGTACCAGGATGCTAGAACAACTTGGGTTTTCTCACAACAGTCATGCACCGCTGCTGTCGGAACTGTGTTCAGCGCAGACTGCAACAGCCGGTGCGCAAACCCTGATCATCGACATAGTGCAGCCCGTAGGTCCGGTCGCTCATCCCGTCGCTGCATTGGCCCGGCAGAATACGCGATGTCGCGACCTCTCCGCCCTTGTCCCACGTGATCAGCGCACCGGATGCGGCCAGGTCCACAAGGTCCGGCGCAGGTGCGATGCGCGTGACGGGGTGCGTTGTCCCTCCTGTGGGTGTGGCGACACGCAGCGTGTCGTCAGGACCGAATGTGATGTCCCAGAACGGCTCTGTCCCAAAGCAGCGCAGACCGACGCGCAGGCCGGATTGCAGACGCGCCCCCGGTGCCGGCGTCAGAAAGCGATAGGCGACCCATCCAGTTGCCTCGACGACGTTGATCCGGGCCCAGTTGCCTTCCTTGCTGAGGCTGGTGACTTCGATCCCGTCTGCCGCCGGCGCAAGCGTGCCGATAATGGCGGCGTCAGGCCGGGGTGCTGTGCGGATGTTCAGCACATCGTCAGAGGATACGCTGGTGACCTGATAAAGCGCGGGTAAAGGCGGCGCGACCGTATCGGCACTGACTGTGCCCGCCCAAAGCAGGGCAGTGATCAAGATTGACAGGCGCATGGCATCCTCCGTTCTGTGGATGCCAGCATAGCAGGCCTCTTCGGTTGGGCGATAGGGCTGGTCATTCAACGCCAAACCGCTATGTCCAGCGGACACGGAGGAAGGCGTAAAGTCATGCCGGAACAACTGCAGATGGGTGTGCGCCGTTTTGGGCGTGTTAATTGGCTGGGCACTTGGACATTGGTCAGGCGCGAGATCAGCCGCTTTATGAACGTCTGGTCGCAAACGGTCATGGCCCCGCTGATCAATGCGGGGCTGTTCCTGATGATCTTTACCATTGCGATCGGATCGCAGCGCGGCGATGTGATGGGCGTGCCCTTCATGACGTTTCTGGCCCCCGGCATTCTGACGATGACGGTGATCCAGAACGCATTCGCCAATACATCGTCTTCGCTGGCCTCGGCAAAAGTACAGGGCAACATCGTCGATACGCTGATGCCGCCCTTGTCTGCGGGCGAACTTGTGGCAGGGTACATCGGCGGTGCCGTGGCGCGCGGTGGTCTGGTGGCGCTGGTGATCGCCCTCGGGGCCTATCTGTTTCTGGGTGTGGGCCTGATGCACCCGGTCTGGGCCATCGTTTTTGTCCTGTTGGGCGCGGTTCTGATGGGTGGGCTGGGCATGATCGCTGGCATTTTTGCCAACAAGTTTGACCAGCTTTCTGCAATCTCCAACTTTCTGGTGACACCTTTGGCGTTTCTGTCAGGCACGTTCTATTCGATCACGGCCCTACCGCCCTTCCTGCAGACACTCAGCCATGCCAACCCGTTTTTCTACATCATCGACGGGGTGCGGTTCGGGATGATCGGGGTCAGCGACAGCAGCCCGTGGATCGGGCTCGGTGTGGTGTCACTGGCCTGCGTTGTCGTGCTGGCCATCTGTCTGCGGTGGATGCACACAGGTTATCGGCTGAAAGCCTAGTAATCGAGGTCGCGCACCGGCACGCCGCGCAGCGCCAGGACCCGGCTGAGGGTCAGGATATCCGGCAGGTCGCCGGAAAACAGGATCTCTTCCTCGCCGTCTTTGTAGACAAGGGTAAAGATCGTCTCGATCTGGGTTTCCTGCGCGCGGATATGCGAGATCTTGTCAAGTGGGATCGGGCGCGGCGAGGTCCAGGCGGACATGATCAGATAGTCATCATCAACGCGTACACCCAAGGCGGGTTTTGGCATCAGCATCCAGGTGATCGTCACGCCGCCAATGACCCAGACCAGCCACATGAACTGCTCGGCACCTTCGAAAACGATAGCCGTCAGCAGCAGAACCACACATATTGTGCCCAGCCAAATGGCGCCTTTACCCGGCGCGCGTCGGAACTCGTAAACCTCGTGCATTGCCTTGCCAGCTATAAATTAAAGATGGCCGGAGTTTGTTGAAAAATGCGCCTTTTTGCGCATTAACCTAGCGTCAACCTTTGTGGCGGCGCTCGCGCCAAGCCAGCAGGCTTGCACCGCTGAGGATAATCGCCGCGCCAAGATAGCTGACGGCATCTGGCCAGACGTCAAAAATCAAAAGATCATAAAGGCTTGCAAAGATCAGCGTGACATAGCTGAACGGCGTGACAAAGCTGGCGTCGGCCCGCGCCACTGCATTGACAAAACAGGCCTGCGCCATGGCCATCAGCCCGCCCAGTGCGGCCAGTGCCAGCCATTGCGATGGCGTCGGCATGACCCAGACTGGCAGGACCGCCAAACTGGAAATCACAACGCCCAGCGTATTATTGATCAGCAGAATTTGCAGGCCGGGTTCGCGGTCGGCCAGTTTCTTGATGAAAATCAGCTCCATCCCCATCAGCAGCGCGGCACCGAGCGCCAGCAACCCTGCGGCCTGAAATGTCTCTGGTCCCGGCCGCAGCAGCACCATTGCCCCGCATAGCGCGGTGCCCGCCGCCAGCCAGCGCCACGGTCCGACCCGTTCGCCAAGCAGCGGGATCGCCAGAAGCATGCAGAACACCGGGTTGAGAAAGCTGATCGCGGTGGCGTCAGACAGCGGGATATAGGCCACTGCGGCAAACATCAGCGTAACGCCACCCCAGCCAAACAGGGTGCGCCCGACATGGATGCGCAGGCTGGGCCGGGTGATCTGGCGCAGCAGCGCGGTCGCAACGCAGCCAATGGCGATGAAGGCAAAGAGGAACCGCCCGTGGCTGACCTGCAAAGGATGCAGGGCGGGCCCCAGCATATCGGTGCCCAGCGTCTTGGCCACCAGTGTCGTCCCTGCGATGAACGCCGTCGCGCAGAGCATCAGGGCGATGGCCAAAGGGGGATTTGCGGCGCGCAGTGTCATGGCGCATCTGTGACGGCTCATCGGGGCACAGACAAGCGCGAAAGCGGCGTGTTACAGCGCCTCCACCGACAAGATCGTTGGCAGGTGCCGCGCGATCTCGCTCCAGCTGTCGCCTGCATCCAGACTGGCAAAGACGGACCCGCTATTGGTCCCGAAATAGATGCCGGGCGCGGGCATGCTGTCACCTGCCATGGCCTGCCGCAGCACTGTGAAAAAGCAACCTTTTTGCGGCAGCCCGTTGCGGCAATCTTTCCATGTATCGCCACCGTCACGCGACCGCCAGACGGCGGCGGCGGCATCGGGGGGAAAGCGCCCTGCGCTGTCGCCGTTCAGCGGCAGCGTCCAAAGGGTTTGCGGATCATGAGGATGTACAAGGATGGGAAAGCCAAAGGTCGATGGCAGTCCGGCCCCGATATCATCCCAACTGCGCCCCCCATCGGCAGAGAGCCAGACACCGTGATGGTTCTGCTGATACAACAGATCGCCGGCCCCAGGTGCGCGCATCATGTTATGAACGCAGTGCCCGACCTCACCGTCACTGGGTGCCGCAGGATGGTCATGGCCTTCGCAGGCGGCCGCATTGGTCAGCCGGTTGCGCCTGTCCCATGTCGCGCCGCCATCCTCGCTGGCAAAGACACCGGCGGCGGATATCCCGACCCACAGTTTGGCGGCATTGTCCGGATCGGTCACAATCGTATGCAGAACCAGACCCGCCGCGCCGGGATTCCAGTCATTGGCAGAGGGGTGATCGGTCAGCCCGTTCACCCGTTCCCATGTGGCGCCCTGATCATGGCTGCGCAGCAGATTGGCGGGCTTGGTGCCGGCATAGAGGGTGCCGTCTGCGCAATGTAGTGACCAGACCTCGCTGAAATCGGTGCCAAAGGGCAAAGGCTCCCCGGTCCAGCCCATGCTGCGGGCAAACTCCGGCGCATCGGCGGCCCAGCCATCCAACTCGCCTTCCGTCAGGCGGGTGAGGGTCCAGCTGTCGCCATTGTCAGTTGATGTCCAGACGCCTGCGCCGGTGAATGCACCGCCACCCGCCGCCCAGATCTGCCCGCTTGCGGGGTCGCCCACCGCGTGGCTGATTGACCAGCCATTGCAAAAGGGGCCGCGCACGCGCCAGTCTTGCCGCGCGTTGCTGCTGTCGATGATAAAGAGCCCCTTGGTC
>JAHDGO010000227.1 GCA_020627605.1 Yoonia sp. | reverse complement strand
CCGTCGCTTTGCCTTGCGGATTTCAGCACTGGCGCAAGCCCCGCGTCGGGGATCAGATTGACGCCGATCGGTTCACCCTCTTCCCAGTAGGATGACGCCTGCAAGACAGCCGGGCCAGAAAGTCCGCGATGGGTAAAGAGGATCGCCTCGTCAAAGCCTGTTTGTCCTGCCGTGACACGCGCAGGTGTTGCCACCCCGGCCAGCGGTTTGAACCGGTCGTCAGAGAATGTCAGAGGCACCAGACCGGGGCGGGGCGTGATGATGGGCAAGCCGAATTGCTGGGCCGCCTGATAGCCCAATCCGGTGGCCCCCATCTTGGGGATGGATTTGCCGCCAGAGGCCATGACCAGATTGCGGGCTGTGACGGTTGTTGTGCGGCCTTCACGGTTCAGGCTGACACGGAATGCGCTGCCGTCATGAGCAATGTCATCGACAGATGTCTGCAGCCACAGATCGGCACCGGCACGCGCCATCTCTGCGCGCAGCATGGCGATGATGTCCTTGGCAGACGTGTCGCAGAAAAGCTGGCCCAGCGTTTTTTCGTGCCATGGGATGCGATGCTGGTCCACAAGTTCGATGAAGTCCCATTGTGTATAGCGGCTGAGCGCGGATTTGCAGAAATGCGGATTGCGGCTGATGAAATTTCCGGGGCTGGCATGCAGGTTTGTGAAATTGCAGCGCCCACCGCCAGAGATGCGGATCTTCTCGCCCGGCGCCTTGGCGTGATCGACGATCAGAACGCTGGCCCCGGCATGGGTCGCGCACATCATGCCAGCGGCACCGGCCCCAATGATCAGCGTGTTGACTTGCATGGTCGGGCATATGGCCGAAGCAGGCGACAAGATCAAATGCCGGTTGGCGGGGATTAACTGTAGAATCAGCAGCAAATGATGGTTATGGTGCCCTCAGACCCGGAAAACGGGCGTACAGGCAAGTGAGCGGTGATCCATGACGGAAATGGTCTATGGCACGGTCCCGGTGCAAACCGGCGACCCAATTCTGCCACGGTGGTGGCGGACAATCGACAAATGGACGATGTCCAGCATCCTGCTATTGTTCGGGATTGGCCTGCTGCTGGGGCTGGCGTCTTCGCCACCTTTGGCGGCCAAAAACGGGCTGGAGCCGTTTCATTACGTCACCCGACAGGCGATCTTTGGCGGTGCGGCCATGGTGGTCATGTTCATTACCTCGATGATGTCACCGACGCTGGTGCGGCGTCTGGCCGTGCTGGGGTTTCTGGTGGCTTTTGTTGCGCTGGCCATGCTGCCTGTCCTGGGTACTGATTTCGGCAAAGGCGCGACACGCTGGTATTCGCTGGGCTTTGCCGCCGTGCAGCCGTCAGAGTTTCTCAAACCCGGTTTCGTGGTCATGACGGCGTGGTTGCTGGCAGCCTCGCAGCAGTTGGGCGGTCCGCCGGGCAAGACCTATTCCTTTGTTCTGACGGTCGTGATCGTGCTGATGCTGGCCTTGCAGCCAGACTTTGGGCAGGCCGCGTTGGTCCTGTTTGCATGGGGCGTGATGTATTTTGTCGCCGGTGCGCCAATGACGATCCTGATCGTTCTGGCTGGTCTGGTGATCTTTGGCGGCTCCATCGCCTATTCCAACTCAGAGCATTTCGCCCGCCGGATTGATGGGTTCCTGTCCCCCGACCTCGACCCGACAACGCAGCTTGGCTATGCCACGAATGCCATCCGCGAAGGTGGGTTCTTTGGCGTCGGCGTGGGCGAGGGGCAGGTCAAATGGTCGCTGCCTGACGCGCATACCGATTTCATCATTGCCGTTGCTGCAGAGGAATACGGGCTGATCTGCGTGCTTGTGATCATCGCGCTTTACACGGTGATCGTTGTCCGATCCTTGTTGCGCCTGATGAAGGAACGCGACATGTTCATCAGGCTCGCAGGCACTGGTCTGGTCTGTGCCTTTGGGGTGCAGGCGATGATCAACATGGGCGTCGCCGTGCGATTGCTGCCAGCCAAGGGCATGACGTTGCCGTTTGTATCCTACGGTGGGTCGTCCCTGATCGCGAGCGGGATTGCCGTGGGCATGTTGCTGGCCTTCACCCGCAGCCGCCCACAGGGCGAAATTGGCGATATCTTTATCAGACGGGCAGATAGATGAGCACACCTTTGTTGATCATTGCCGCAGGCGGGACCGGTGGGCATATGTTTCCCGCGCAGGCACTGGCCGAGGCAATGCTGGAAAAGGGCTGGCGCGTGCGCCTGTCCACCGATGCCCGCGGCGCGCGCTATGCTGGCGGGTTTCCTGATGCGGTGCAGGTCACCGTCGTCGGCAGCGCGACCTTTGCCCGTGGTGGCATCGGGCAAAAGCTGCTGGTGCCGTTTCGCATCCTTGGCGGGATTGCAGCCGCGAAATGGCGGATGCTGCGCGAACGTCCGACCGTTGTTGTCGGCTTTGGCGGTTATCCCGCGATCCCGGCGATGACCGCCGCATGGGCGCTGCGCGTGCCCCGCATGATCCACGAACAAAACGGTGTTCTGGGGCGGGTGAACCAACTGTTCGCCAAGCGGGTGAACAAAATCGCCTGCGGCACCTGGCCCACCGCCCTGCCAAACGGGGTCGAGGGCACGCATACCGGCAACCCCGTCCGCGCCGTGATACTGGAGCAGGCAGGCGCGCCCTACATTCCGCCGGGTGATTACCCGATGTCCATTCTTGTGATGGGTGGCTCGCAAGGTGCCCGCGTGATGTCTGACATCGTGCCGCCTGCTATCGCCGCCTTGCCAGAGGCCATTCGCCGTAACATCCGCGTCAGCCATCAGGCGCGCCCAGAAGATCTGGAACGGGTGCGCGCATTCTACGAGGCCGAGGTGATACAGGCGGATGTACAGACCTTTTTTGATGATGTGCCGCGGCGCATGACCGATACGCAGCTTGTGATCTCCCGCTCTGGCGCGTCCACGGTTGCCGATGTGACCGTCATCGGGCGGCCTGCGATCTGGGTGCCCTATGCTGCTGCCGTTCGGGACGAACAGACCGCCAATGCCCGGCAAATGGTTGAGGCGGGCGGTGCTGTCCTGATGCCAGAAGATCAGTTTGAGGTTGGCCCGCTGACAGCCAAGCTGACCGAACTGCTGTCCGACGAGAAAGGCATGCTGACGATGTCGCAGCGTGCCACCGCCTGCGGTGTGCCGGATGCGACAAACCGGCTTGTGGAAATGGTGGAGAATCTGGCAGAGGCGGGCAGGAAATGATGGATGGGGATCCGCGAATGAATGCAGCAACCAAACTGCCCCTTGATGTGGGGCCTATCCATTTTGTCGGCATTGGCGGCATCGGCATGTCCGGCATCGCAGAGGTGCTGCTGAACCATGGCTATGCGGTGCAAGGCTCTGACCTGAAATCATCGAAGATCACCGACCGACTGAAAACGTTGGGCGCGATCATCTATGAAGGGCAGCGCGCCGAGAATCTGGAAGGCGCGGAGGTGATCGTGATCTCTTCGGCCATCAAGCCGGGGAACCCCGAACTGGACGCCGCCCGTGCCAAGGGCCTGCCGGTTGTCCGCCGGGCAGAGATGCTGGCCGAATTGATGCGCCTGAAATCCAACGTCGCTGTGGCAGGCACCCACGGCAAGACGACAACCACGACAATGGTCGCGGCGCTGCTGGACGAAGGTGGCATCGACCCGACCGTGATCAACGGGGGTATCATCCACGCCTATGGCTCCAACGCGCGGATGGGGCAGGGCGAATGGATGGTGGTGGAGGCCGATGAAAGCGACGGCACCTTCAACCGCTTGCCAGCGACCATCGCCATCGTGACCAATATCGACCCAGAACATATGGAACATTGGGGGACGGAAGAGGCGCTGCACAAAGGGTTTTACGACTTCGTCTCGAACATCCCGTTCTACGGGCTGGCGGTCTGCTGTACCGATGACCCAGACGTGCAGTCGCTGGTCGGCAAGATCACGGACCGGCGCGTCACGACCTATGGCTTTAACGGGCAGGCAGATATCCGGGCCGTGAACCTGACGTATAAGGCGGGCACGGCGCATTTTGACATCGCCTTGCAGGCCGAGGACGCGATCATTGCAGGTTGTGAGCTGCCGATGCCGGGGGACCACAATGTGTCCAACGCGCTATCCGCCGTTGCCGTCGCCCGCCACCTGGGCATGAAAAAGGATGAAATCCGCACAGCGCTGAAGGGGTTCAAAGGGGTCAACCGGCGCTTTACCAAGGTTGGCGAGGTTGATGGCGTGACGATCATCGACGACTACGGCCACCACCCGAC
>JAHDGO010000226.1:1435-4260 GCA_020627605.1 Yoonia sp. | reverse complement strand
GATCTGATAGACGTTTTCTTCTGGCAGATCGGCATGCGTCGCCAGGAAGTTCGGCTGCGCAATCGTGTTGATATCCTCTGCCTGACCCGGATAGGTGCCAGCCGGGATCACATAGCGGGTCCAGAGACCGCGATCACCATCGGCGGTGGCCAGTTGCTCATCCGTGAAGTCGAGCATTTTGACGCCGTCGCCTGCGGCCGCCATCAACTGGCTGATCGCACCTGTCGGCACACCAGCAGGGGTGCTGATGCCTTTGACCTGACCGTTCTGCAGCGCCTCGGCTGATGGGCCGTAACCGGCAAAGACCAGTTCATAGTCAGCTTCGATATCGACATCAAATCCAGACATGATCGTGCGGTTGGACCCGATGGTGCCAGAGTTCTGACGCCCCAGCGCCATCGCCTCGCCCTTCAGGGCGACCATGTCATCCATCGTGCCGGTGGTGGCGGCATCGGCGGCGACGACAAACTGTTCGACGTTCTGCCACAGCATGCTGACCGACCGCAGATGATCTTGCGGGCCAGCGTCAGCCACAGGGCCGGTGCCGGTCGCGGCGTAGTAGCCAAACAGACCTTGCAGAATGCCGAACTGCGCCTCGCCCTCCCGGATCAGGCGCACGTTTTCGCCGGACCCGGCAGAGCTGATGGCCGACATGCCGATCTTCATGCCCGGTTCCAGCTTGACCTTGATCAGCGTCGACAGCGCCACGCCAACAGGATAGTAGGTGCCCCCGGTTGAGGCGGTCGCAAGAATATAGCTTGCTTCCTCGGCGTCTTGCGCCGGGGCCATAGGTGCCAGAACGGCAAGACTGGCCGCCAGTGCGACCTTGGAAAAATGCTTCATCGATATCTCCCTCTTTTCGGGCCTCCCTGACCCGAGATGATGAAAGCCTATCCAATCTCTGGCAAGAGTCCACAGCCTGCGCCTGTGTTAGCGCTAAGGGCGGGGAATTTAGGCTGGCGAGCCGCCGCGGCCTGCACTACGAATGGGGCAACAGATTGCAGTGTAAGGACTGATGAGAATGGCCAAGATTACCTATGTTGAACACGGCGGCAAAGAACATGTCGTTGACGTCGCCAATGGGCTGACCGTGATGGAAGGTGCCCGCGACAACGGCATTCCGGGCATCGAGGCCGATTGCGGTGGTGCCTGCGCCTGTTCGACATGCCATGTCTACGTCGATGACGCCTGGGTGGAAAAGCTGCCAGCCAAGGACGCGATGGAAGAGGACATGCTCGATTTCGCTTATGAGCCTGATCCGGCAAAATCCCGTCTGACCTGCCAGTTGAAGGTCACCGACGATCTGGACGGCCTACGCGTGCAGATGCCGGAAAAGCAGATTTGATCCGCAGCATTGCCTTGGTGGCCGTCATGGCCACCTCGGCCTGCGCCGAGACCATCGTGTCGGCAGATTATGCCGCGCCGACAGATCGCTATGCCCACGGTATTCTGGGCGACGCGATTGAATGGGGCGCGCTGGAGATCACCACAGACACCGGCACCCGCACATTTGCCTTGCCGCAAGAAAGGGTGTTCGAAGATGTCGCCCCGCGTTTGGTCGATCTGGATCAGGACGGCACGCCAGAGGTTGTGGTGGTTGAAACGCTCAACACTGCCGGGGCGCAGCTAGCCATCTATGACGAGACCGGAAAGATCGCGGCGACACCCCATATCGGACGCACGAACCGTTGGCTGTCACCCATCGGTGCCGCTGACCTTGATGGCGATGGTCTGGTCGAGGTTGCCTATATTGACCGCCCCCATCTGGCGAAAACCCTGCGTGTCTGGCGGTTTGAGGCTGGCAACCTTGTGCCGGTTGCCGATCTGCCGGGGCTGACCAACCACCGCATCGGCGAGGCTGATATCGGCGGGGGGATACGCGATTGCGGGCAGGGGCCTGAAATGATTACAGCCAGTGCTGACTGGTCACGTGTGATGGCCACCTCCTTAGCGGACGGCGCATTGACGACACGCGACATCGGGCGGCATATCGACCGGTCATCCTTTGCCGTGGCGCTGGCCTGCCAGCCGCTGCCCTAGGTCAGGATCGCGACGGTTGCGATCAGCAGGATGATTTCGTTCAGCTGCTGTGTCGCCCCAAGGATATCACCTGTTTGTCCACCGATCTTGGCCCTCGCGATCAACCCGCAAAGGGCAGTGGTCACAACGGCCACCGGGATCAGCGCCCACAGTCCCGTCAGCAACGCAAAACCAGCCGCCAGAACCAGTGCCAGCCAGACGGCGGATTGTGGTGGGCGGCCCACGGATTGGCTTAATCCGTCGGCGCGGGCATGGGGCAGGGTGGCCATCAGGCCCACCATCGCCGCCCGGCTGAGCGCGCCAACAGCGAGCAAAGCGACCCAATAGCCGCCCGCGGCAACGATCACTGTCAGGGCCAGCCAGCGCAACAGCAGCCCCAGCCCGATGGCACAGACCCCGTAAACCCCGATCCGGCTGTCTTTCATGATCTCCAGCCGCCGCCCGCGGTCCCATCCGCCCCAAAGGCCGTCGGCGCTGTCGGCCAGACCGTCCTCATGCATGGCGCCTGTCAGGATGACCGACAGGGCAAGCACCAGCCCGGCCACAATGCCGTCAATCAGACCAAAGAGCTGAAACAGCGGCACGAGTGCCGCAAGGATCACGCCGAGCACCACACCGACCAGCGGATAGGCCCAGGCCGACGCAGCGCCCCTTGCCACCGCTTTTTCGCCGTCGACGACCACCGGCAGCCGGGTCAGCAACCCCAGCGCTGCAGGCAGATCAACCGCCGCAATCAGGCGCGTGTCGTGTTTGTGCAAGGGTCCGTCCTATCTGGGGTTTTCACG
>JAHDGO010000226.1:366-1425 GCA_020627605.1 Yoonia sp. | reverse complement strand
TGCGTTAAACAGGCTCTCAGATTTGCCGAGCAAGAGGTCGTGATGCAAGCGCCATTTTCCACCCTTTCCGAGTTTCAGACGACTTTGGCGCAGGCCCCCGGACCGGATGCCGATGCCTTGGCCGGTGCAGCCGACCGCAACGGGCAGTTGACCAAACCCCCCGGCGCATTGGGCCGTCTGGAGGATCTGGCGATCTGGTATGCAGGCTGGCGCGGCATGGCCCGGCCGCAGATTTCAGCACCGCAGGTGATCATCTTTGCAGGCAACCACGGCGTTTGCGCGCAAGGCGTTTCCGCCTTCCCGCCAGAGGTGACCGTGCAGATGGTCGCCAACTTTGAACATGGCGGCGCGGCGATCAACCAATTGTCGCAGGCCTTTGGTGCAAAGATGGATGTTTATCCGCTGCAGCTGGACCAGCCGACGCAGGACTTTACCCAAGGCCCCGCCATGACAGAGGCAGAGGTGATCGCGGCCTTGCAAACCGGCTGGGCAGCCGTTGACCCGGCATCTGATCTGCTGGTGACGGGTGAGATGGGGATCGGAAACACCACCGCCGCTGCGGCTGTCGCCGCTGCCGTTCTGGGGGGTGAGGCCGCAGACTGGACCGGGCGCGGCACCGGCGTCGATGACGCGGGCCTTGATCGCAAAACGGATGTGGTGGCACGGGGGCTGGCGCTGCATGCCACTGATAACCCGCTGGAGGCGCTGCGCTGTCTGGGTGGGCGCGAGCTGGCCGCGATGGCTGGCGCGATTGCGGCGGCCCGGCATCACAGCATCCCGGTGATCCTTGACGGGTTCATCTGCACCGCCGCAGCGGCGGTGCTGGCCAAAGCACATGACGGTGCGCTGGACCATGCGATCGCCGGGCATCTGAGTGCCGAAGGCGCGCACCAGCGCATGCTGGATGCCTTGGGCAAAGCGCCACTTCTGTCGCTGGGCCTGCGCCTTGGCGAAGGGTCAGGCGCGGCGCTTGCCATTGGCGTGCTGAAAGGTGCGATTGCCTGCCATTCGGGCATGGCGACATTTGCCGAGGCCGGGGTCAGCGACGGCTAGGTTGGG
>JAHDGO010000226.1:0-356 GCA_020627605.1 Yoonia sp. | reverse complement strand
CGTCATTGCGGGGCCTCCTACGCAAGTGGTCGGCTAGTCGCGGGTCGTGAAGATGGCAATCCCGAATTCGTCCTCACCACCGACAGCAACGAAGCCTTCGGCGTCGGCACCAGTAAAGATGCCACCAATCTCATCATTCACGGAAATTCCAGATCTGTCGGTAGGTGAAATGCTGCCTCTCACGGTACCGACGTACAGATTTTCACCAGGTACGTCCTGAGAAAGGTTAAAGGCTAGGCTGCCGTCAATGGCCGAGCCATCGAAATCGCCAGAGGCTGATGATCCGGGTGTATCGTTCTGGTAAAAGCTGTCTGCGGCGCCGGTCACTTGCTGACGGCCAAAGTCGGCGGTCATCG
>JAHDGO010000225.1 GCA_020627605.1 Yoonia sp. | reverse complement strand
CTGCTGGAAACATGGCTGGACCCACTGAAGGCGATGCGCGCTGACGGTGACCCGGTGGAAGAGATCATCGCCTATGTGCAGCGCAAGCTGGACCTCAGCCGCGACTACCCGCGCGAAAGCCGCCTCTTCGCCAATGAGATCCTGCAAGGCGCGCCGCATATCGCCACGGTCCTGGGCACAGACCTGCGCGGCCTTGTCGACGAAAAGGCGCAAGTTATTCAGGGCTGGGCCGATGCAGGCAAAATCGCGCCTGTCGATCCGCACCACCTGATCTTTTCAATCTGGGCGCTGACCCAGCACTATGCCGATTTCGACGTGCAGGTGCGCGCGGTGCTGGGTGACCGCGACCCCTATGCAGAGGCCGCAGGCCATCTTGACCATCTCTTTCGTGCGATGCTCAGACCGGAACCCTGAGCATGGGCGGCGTGTTGGTCCATCAAGCATAAGGAGTTTGACATGACCCACACATTGACACTGCAAGAGATCACCCCGGTGACGCCCGACACTTACAAGCTGACATTCAACCGCCCCGACGGTTTCAACTTTGAGGCCGGGCAGGCCACCGAACTGGCCATCCAGAAAGACGGGCTGCGCGACGAAGGCCGCCCTTTCACCATGACGTCGCGGCCCAATGACAGCCATCTGGAATTTGTTATCAAGTCCTACCCCGACCATGATGGCGTGACCAAGGAAATCCCCAACCTTGGCATGACCGATCAGGTGACCGCGACCGACCCATTTGGGGCCATCACAGACCATGGTCCGGGTGTTTTCATTGCCGGTGGCGCGGGGATCACGCCCTTCATTTCGATCCTGCGCAAGCATCAGGAAATGGGCGAGGCCCCGTCAAAGCTGATCTTCGCCAATGAAACCATGGATGACATCATCCTCCAGGAGATGTGGCAATCGATGCCGGCAGTGGATGAGACATTCGTGGTGTCACAGAACCCCGCCGATACCGTGCGCGAGGGCCGCATCGACAAATCCATGCTGGAAGAGCTGGTCGCGGACAAGCAACAGCCCTTCTATATCTGCGGCCCCGGCGGCATGGTCGACGCCGTCCGCGACAGCCTGAAAGAAATGGGTGTCGCCGAGGACCACATCATCACAGAAGACGGCTGGTAACGGCGTCGTGCCCTAAAACAACGTCCTAGGGTCCAACCCTGGGGCGTGGTTTCTCAATGGTCCCGCAGGGCCGAGATCAATGCGTCTTTGGACATGTCAGACCGGCCATCAATCCCGAGCTCTTGCGCCCTCTCGTACAGCGCGGCCTTGGTCCACTCTTCATAGGCTTTTGCTTTGCCGCCTTTTTCGGATGGTGACTGGTCGTCACTTGCCTGCGCATTGGCAATCCGGGCGGCCTTTTCCTTTGACGCGCCATCGTCGCGCAGCGCCTCATAGGTCGCGTCATCCTTGATGGACGGTCCGTGGTCTTTGGTCATGGCAAGGCTCCTTTCGCGGGGACAACCCGCAAAAGTGGCCCGCCGTTCCCGCTACTCCGCCGCAACCGCACCCGGATTGTTGGGATGCGTCGTCCAGTTGGCGTATTCCTTTTCCACCACTTTGCCGGTGCGGGGATCGACCTGGCCTGCTTCCATAGGCTCCATCGTGATGCAGCCTTCGACCGGGCAGACATCGACGCACAGATTACAGGCCACGCATTCGGCGTCGATCACGCTGAACGTCCTGTCGTCTGACATCGCAATGGCCTGATGGCTCGTGTCCTCGCAGGCCGCATAACAGCGGCCGCATTTGATGCAATCGTCCTGAGAAATCTTGGCTTTGGCGACATAGTTCAGGTTCAGATACTGCCAGTCGGTCACATTGGGCACAGCGCGACCAATGACCTCTTCGACAGAGGTGTATCCCTTTTCGTCCATCCACTGGGACAGCCCGCTGATCATCTCCTGCACGATCTTGAAGCCATAGGTCATGGCGGCGGTGCAGACCTGCACGTTGCCGCAGCCGAGGCTGATGAATTCTGCCGCATCGCGCCACGTGGTGATGCCACCAATGCCGCTGATCGGCAGTCCGCGGGTATCCTCGTGGCGTGCAATTTCCGACACCATCGACATGGCAATGGGTTTGACCGCAGGGCCGCAATAGCCGCCGTGCGATCCTTTGCCGTCAATCGACGGCTCCGGCGACATCGTGTCGAGGTTGACGGAGGTGATCGAATTGATCGTGTTGATCAGGCTGACGGCATCCGCCCCGCCCCGTTTCGCCGCGGCCGCTGGCTTGCGGATATCGGTGATGTTGGGGGTCAGTTTCACGATGACGGGCTTGTCGTAATACTGCTTGCACCAGCGCGTGACCATCTCGATGTATTCGGGCACCTGCCCGACGGCAGAGCCCATGCCGCGTTCGCTCATCCCATGCGGGCAGCCAAAGTTCAGCTCGATGCCGTCTGCACCAGTGGCTGCCACGCGGGGGAGGATGTCTTTCCACGCCTGTTCTTCACAGGGCACCATGATCGATACGATCATCGCGCGGTCAGGATAGTCGGCCTTGACGCGCGCGATCTCTTCGAGATTGGTTTCCAGCGGGCGGTCAGTGATCAACTCGATATTGTTCAGCCCCAACAGGCGCCGGTCAGCCCCGTAGATCGCGCCATAGCGCGGGCCGTTGACGTTGACGACGGGCGGGCCTTCGGCACCCAGCGTCTTCCACACGACACCACCCCATCCGGCCTCAAACGCGCGGCGGACGTTGTATTCCTTATCCGTTGGCGGGGCCGAGGCCAGCCAAAAGGGGTTGGGGCTTTTGATGCCCAGAAAATCCGTTGTCAGGTCTGCCATGTTACGCGCCCTCCATCAGGGTTGCATGAATATCCATCGCCGCATCGCGGCCCTCGGCCACTGCCGTCACCGTCAGATCATCGCCGCCGCTGGCGCAGTCGCCACCGGCCCAAATGCCGCTGCGGCTGGTGCGGCCCGCATCTGTCACGGCAATCTTGCTGCCCGCCAGGTCAAGACCGGCATCAGTGGTCAGCGTCTGACCGATGGCCTTGAACACCTGATCAGCAGGCAGGCGCACCGTTTCGCCAGTGCCTTTCAGGCCAGAACCGTCGTCAGCGGTATATTCCAGCTCAATCTCGCGCACGGCCCCGTTGCCGTGGATCGCCACCGGTTGGGCATTGAACATCAGCCGCACGCCATTGGCGGCCGCGAGGTCCTGTTCGTAGCGGCTGGCGCTCATCCTGTCGCGGCCACGGCGGTAGGCGATGGTGACATTCTGCGCGCCCAGCAGCTTTGACTGCACGGCGGCGTCGACGGCTGTCATACCGCCGCCGATCACCACGACATCGCGGCCAACCGGCAGGGTTGTCAGGTCGCTCGCCTGCCGCAGCTCCTTGATAAAGGCGACGGCGTCGGTGACACCATCCTTGTCCTCACCGGCGCTGCGCAACGCGTTCACACCGCCCAGGCCCACACCAAGGAAAACCGCGTCAAAATCCTCCGCCAGCCCGTCCAACGTCAGGCCAGCGCCCAGCGCCTTACCGGTCTGCAAGGTGATTCCGCCGATGCCCATCAGCCAATCAACCTCACGCGCGGCGAAATCATCAGTGGATTTATAGGCAGCGATGCCGAATTCATTCAGGCCACCGGGCTTTGTCTCTGCGTCATAGATGGTGACCGCATGGCCCAGCATCGCCAGACGATGCGCACAGGCAAGGCCGGCAGGCCCGGCCCCCACGACGGCCACCGATTTGCCCGTATCTGGGGCGCGGGTGTAGGGGTGGCTTTGCCGTGCCATCAGCGTATCTGTCGCATAGCGCTGCAACCGTCCGATCTCGACCGGTTTGCCCTCGGCCAGCTCGCGCACGCAGGCCTGTTCGCAAAGGTCCTCTGTCGGGCAGACGCGGGCGCACATGCCGCCCAGGATGTTCTGGTCAAAGATGGTTTTCGCCGCCGCCTCTGGTGTGCCGGTGCTGATCTGGCGGATGAAAAGCGGGATATCGATATCCGTGGGGCAGGCCGTGATGCAGGGGGCATCATGGCAGAAATAACAGCGGTCAGCGGCCACCGCGGCCTCATGCGGGGCCAATGGGGCATGCAGATCGGCAAAGTTTTCCGCCAGCGTTTCGGCTGGCAAACGACCCTTGGCAATTCCGGGCGTCATCGGTGTGGTCATGGCGGCATCCTGTCCTGACTTCTTGCAGATAGCCTGCCACAGATTAAAATTTTATCAAATGGTAAATTATTGGCAGTTTGTGAAAACGCAAAAGTGCTGTGTATCCGGCCACTGCGCGGCAATGCCAAAAGCGATATT
>JAHDGO010000224.1 GCA_020627605.1 Yoonia sp. | reverse complement strand
CGTTCAGTATGTTTATCCTGTCATGCCACAGATGCGGGGCAGCGGCAACAATTGCCAGCGCTGAAATAAGCGGCGGTACAGGATATTACCAATCAGATGCATTTGGAGGTGTTGGAGGCGAGTACCGGAATCGAACCGGTCTACACGGATTTGCAATCCGCTGCATAACCTACCTGCCCACTCGCCGTCTGGGACTGTGACCTACGCAGGCTGCGGTGCGAGGTCAAGCGGTTATCGGCCTGGCGGCGCCCAACCCAGATCATCGTTTCCTTTCGGGCAAGGGGCAGATAACCTTGGCCCTGCACCGTCTGGCAGGTGCCTGATTGCTTTGGAAGACCGATGCCCCGTTCCACCTTATTCGTTACCGGCACCCGCGCTGATTTCGGCAAGCTGGAACCCTTGGCCATTGCGGCACGTGACGCAGGCTTTGCCGTGTCATTTTTTGTCACTGGCATGCATATGCTCGACCGCTATGGTTTAACCAAGCTGGAGGTGCAGCGCACCCCGGGCACCCGTGTGCACGAATTCCTCAATCAGCGCCCCGGTGACCCGCAGGACATGATCCTGGCCAAAACCGTCATCGGGTTTTCGGATTTCGTGAAAGAGACCCAGCCCGATCTGGTGGTGATCCACGGCGACCGGGTCGAGGCGCTGGCCTGTGCGCTGGTCTGTGCCACCAACTATATCCGCTGCGCGCATATCGAGGGTGGCGAAGTGTCCGGCACGATTGACGAGATCTATCGCCACTGCAATTCGAAGCTGTCGAGCCATCACTTTGTCTCTTCTGATGATGCCGCCAAGCGGGTCATGGCCCTTGGCGAGCCGCGTGATCACATTCACAGCATTGGCTCGCCAGAGCTGGATTTTCACAGCCGCCCCTCTGGCGTGACCATGGCAGAGGTCAGGGACCGCTACGATCTGCCATTCGATGATTTTGGCATCTGTGTATTCCACCCCGTGACGTCAGAAGCTGCGTCGATGGGCACGCAGGCCGCAGCCCTGTTTGGCGCGCTTGATGCCTCGGGGCGCAGTTTTGTCGTGATTGCCCCGAACAATGACCCCGGCTCTGCCGCGATCTTTGACGCGATTGAGGGCCTTCCGCCGGACCGCTTCAGGGTGCTGCCGTCGATGCGCTTTGCCCATTTCTCAGAGCTGATGAAGAATGCCAGCGCCATGGTCGGCAACTCTTCTGCTGGTGTGCGCGAGGCACCGTTTCTTGGCTTGCCGTCGCTGGATATTGGCACGCGCCAGACAAATCGGGCCAAGTCGCCATCGGTCTTCTTTGCAGATGCGACTGACACCACCGCGATAGAGGCGTTTTTGAAGGACCAGTGGGGGCAAGACCATCCGCCGCATGATGCATTCGGCGCTGGCAGTGCGGCCAGCCGCTTTGTCGCCGTGCTGCAGACATCGGCGTTCTGGGACAGCGACCTGCAGAAAACCTTTCACGATGGCGCTGGCTGATATGCGGCGGGGGCCGATGCTGCGCGCTTATCTGGCGGCCAGCCGCCTGATCCCGCTGGCTGCACCAGCGCATTTGCGACGCCGTCTGAAACGCGGCAAGGAAGACCCCCGACGCTGGCGCGAGAAACTGGGTGAAGGTCTTGCCCCACGCCCCAACGGGCCACTGATCTGGCTACATGCCGTTGGACTGGGAGAGGCCTTGTCACTGCGCGGGCTGATCGTGGCCTTGTTTGACCTGCGGCCGGAGTTGTCGTTTCTGGTCACGTCCTCGACCGCGGCTTCCGCCACTGTCTTTGCCAAAAACGCCCCACCACGGACGTTGCATCAGTTCTTGCCGCTTGATGCGCCCGCCTATCGACGCCGGTTTCTGGATCATTTTCGCCCGGGTCTTTGCATCTGGGTCGAACAGGACCTTTGGCCAGGCATGGTCAGCGATTTGGCACAGCGTGGCATTCCGCAATGCATCGTCGCTGCGCGGATGAATGCAAGATCCCTGGCCGCCCACCAAAGGGCCGCAGGGCTGTTCCGCGACCTTTATGGGGCCATGGCGTTGATCACGGCACAGGACGAAAAGACCGCGACACATCTGCACAGTTTTGGTGTGGATGTGGCTGTGACGGGATCGCTGAAACCGGCAGCACCATCCCTGTCGCATGATCCTGACGCGCTGTCAGACCTGCAAACACCTCTGGCTGACCGCTTTGTCTGGGCTGTCGCGCCGGCGCACCCTGCCGATATGGCGGTCGCTCTGGCGGCACATGACAGGCTGCGTCAAGCCCGCCCTGATGCGCTGCTGATCATCGCGCCGCGTTTTCCCGACCAGCCGAGTGCCACGGCAGGACCGCGCCGGTCCAAGGGTGAAGTCCCGGACAGGGAAGATGCCGTCTGGATTTGCGATACATTTGGCGAGCTGGGCCTGATTTACCGGTTGACCCAAGCCGTGCTGATCGGTGGTACGTTCAGCGACATCGAAGGCCATAATCCGTGGGAGGCGGCGATCCTGTCCAATGCCATTCTGCACGGACCACGGACCGCAAACTTCGCCACTGACTTTGCGTATTTGGCCACTGACGAGGCCGCGCTGTTGGTGAACGACGCCAACAGCCTGGCCGCCGCCCTGCAACGCGATGATCTGGCGGCACTGGCCGCCCGTGCAGCCGCCTGCATCGCCACAGCCCGCGCTGAAACCACAGGGCTGGCGCAGCGCTTGGTCACGATGCTAAAGCCCTGACATGCAACCGCCCTTCCCCAGCCTGACCTTACGCTTTGCGCTGATCGCCTATGGGCTGCTGATGTGGCTGCTGTTGCCGGTGATCCTGATTTATCTGTGGCGACGCGGGCGCAAGGACCCGGACTATTCTGCCGATCTGGCGGCGCGGTTTGGCCGGCAGGACGCGCGCGTCAATAACCCCGTCTGGGTACATGCTGTGTCGCTGGGCGAGATGCGCTCTGCCACGCCGCTGATCCGTGCCTTGCTGGATCAGGGGGAGGACGTGCTGACCACGCATTTCACCCCCGCCGGGCGGCGCGAGGCCCAGCGCGCCTTTGCGGCAGAGATCGCAGCCGGGCGCGTGCAGGTCACTTGGGTGCCGCTGGAATACGGCTTTGCGTACCGCCGGTTTCTGACCCGTTTTGCCCCGAAATACGGGCTGGTGATGGAGATTGAGATCTGGCCGCGCATGATCATGGCCTGCCGCAAACATGGCGTCCCGCTCTTCATGTGCAACGCGCAATACCCCGCCAAAAGCTTTGCCAAGGACCAGCGTGGGCTGGGCCTGCGTGCAGCACTGACACGCGGTTTTGCGGGGGGATTTGTCAAATCGGAAGGCCAGCGCACTCGCTTTGCCGCCGTCGGGATGCCAAACCTGCATGTGACGGGTGAGCTACGTTTTGATCAGCCAATACCGCAAGCACAGCTGGATGCAGGTGCCGCTGCCCGCGCCAAGCTGACAAAGGGCCGCCCCAGTTTCACACTCACCAGCGTGGTCGCAGGTGAAGACCCGGTCTACATCAGCATGATCAGGCAGACGCCGGGTGTTTTCTTCACCTATGTGCCGCGTGCGCCGGAACGCTTTGACGCAGTGGCAGATATGCTCCGCGACGCCGGTCTGCGCTATGCCAGACGGTCAGAGCTATTGAGCGCTGATCTGGCACTGACCGACACTGCGCCAAAGATTGATGTCTTGTTGGGCGACAGTATGGGTGAGATGTATTTTTATCTGTCGCTTTGCGACCGTGCGATTGTGGGCGGGGGCTTTGTGCCCAAGGGCGCGCATAATGTGATTGAGCCGCTTGCCCTGAAAAAACCGGTGATCGTCGGACCGCATATCTGGACAATCGAATACCCCGCGACAGAGGCGATTGCCGCAGGCGTCTGCCAGCTTGTGCAGAACGCGGCGGAACTCGCAGAGGCTGTCAGTGCCCCGTCGGCGGTCACGGATGCGCAGATTACGGCATTTTACGATGATCACGCCGGTGGTGTGGCGCGGACGATGGCGGCCATTCCAAAGGCGCTGCGCGCTTAGCCGCCAATATCCTCTGGCCCCACAGCCGTTGCCTTGATGATCGCATAGACCGCGCGGCCCGGGGCCAGACCCATGCGCTGCGCACTGCGCCGCGTCACACGGGCCAGCAATTGGGCATCCCCCGCTTTCAGCCCCACAGCGACACCGGGCCCGCGCCCTTCGGCCATATCGGTGATGGTGACCGGCAAAACGTTCAACGCGCTCAGGCCTGACGGTTTTTCTGTCGCAAGGATCACGTCCTGCGCCGGGATACGCAGCCGCACCTTTTGCCCCAGCACGCCCAAGATCC
>JAHDGO010000223.1 GCA_020627605.1 Yoonia sp. | reverse complement strand
GTCGGTCAGCGGGTCAGGCAGCGTGTCCGCAGCAGCCATGCCGCCGATGAGAACGAGTAGGGGTGAAAGGGACCTGCGCATCGCTAACCTTTTGCATTCGTTGCAAAAGTCTAACACGCAATGGCACATTCACAAGCGTTTCCGCCGCTCTATTCCATATGTTTCCTGATCCGGTTGACCATCATCCAGACCAACAGCAAAACGACCGGCGTGACCAGCGCAGCCATCACAACCTTGCTGATGCCGATGCCCTGTTCCAGCGGCCCGGTCATATTCAGCACAAGGTTGACCGCGTAGTAGCTGATCGCCACAACCGACAGCCCTTCGACGGTGCGTTGCAGGCGCAATTGCAGGTCGGCGCGCTTGTCCATGCTGGTCAGCAATTCCTGGTTCTGGGCGGAACGTTCAACATCAACCCGTGTCCGCAACAGATCACCGGCCCGCAATGCGCGTTCAGACATGGCCTGCAACTGCCCTTCGGTGGATTTCACGGTGCGCATGGCCGGATCAAAGCGCCGCATCATGAACTCCCCAAAGGTCTGGCGACCATTGAACCGTTCTTCCCGCAAGACGCTGATGCGCTGATTGACGATCTTTTCGTAGGCCCCTGTCGCACCGAAGCGAAAGGTCGATTGCGCGATGGTGTTTTCGATCTCGGCAGAAACCTCAAGCAAGGATTGAAGGACATCTGCCGGGTCAGAGGTGTCGCCGCGCATATTGTCCAGCAGGCCGGTCAAAGTCCGGTCAAAATCGCCGATCTTCGGGCCCAGCGCACGTGCCCGGCTGAGGCCAAGCATTGACATGGCCTTGTATGTCTCAATCTCGCACAGGCGCTGCACGACACGGCCAATCCGGCGATCATCGACATGCGGGCGAGCAAAAACGGCAAAGCGCATATGGCCCATGTGATCGATGCGGAAGTCACCGGCGACAACCAGATCATCCTCGATCACACGGCTGATCGCCAGACTTTCCGGCACAAACCAATCCTGGGCCTTTGCGTCAATGCCAGCGTCACCATCGGCGACCTCGATACGGATCAGGGCAGAGGTGATGCGCACACCGGGGGCTGCGGCCAGCCAATCTTCTGGAAAAACGCCAAAGGTCGCTGCGTCAAAGGGGCGTTCGGCCACCCCCTCACCAAAGATCGTGTAGGTCACGAATTCCGTATGGCTTTCCCACTTCAGTTTATGCTTGCCGATCGTCCCGAAATAATGGGTCGCGTTGGGCTGCGGATGCTGCGCGCCAAAACGGTCCAGCAGATCAATCAGATGCGCGCGATCCGCCTCACGGTCGCGACCGGCGGCATTCTCGGCCGGTTTGACGGCAAGATAGGCGGCCCTGCTGGGCGCATCGACAGAAGGAAAGGGCCGCGCATGCAACTCGTTGGCCATCGCGTAACGCAGCGGGTGATCGTCGATCGGGGGCATAATCCGTGCCTTTGCAATAAATATTGCTTGGCAAACTAGCCTTGTTTCGCCGCCTGTAAACAGAAATCTGTTTATTTTAAAAGGGTTATCGGCGCACGATAGTATACCGTGCGCCGTCCGTTGGTTCAGATCACGACCACATCAAGCGGCGGGAAGCCATTGAAACCCAATGTGGAATAGGTCGAGGTATAGGCCCCGGTGTTGCGGATCAGCACCCGGTCGCCCGCTTGCAGCGTCAGTGGCATCTGCATCGGCCGCTTTTCGTAAAGCACATCAGCGCTGTCGCAGCTTGGCCCGGCCAGAATGCATGGTCCCATCGGATCGCCGTCTCGGGCGGTGTGGAACTGATAGCGGATCGCCTCGCCCTCGGTCTCGGCCAGACCAGAGAAACGGCCAATGTCCAGATAGACCCAGCGGTGCAGGTCACGGGCGGATTTGCGCGACACAAGCATGACTTCTGCGACGATCACGCCTGCCTCTGCCACCATGCCGCGGCCAGGCTCCGCCATGATTTTTTGCGCGCCGGGAAAACGGGCCTCGACCAGTTTCATGACCTCTGACGCATAGGCGGTCGGGGCTTCGATCGCTTCGCCGTAGAATGCCGGAAAACCACCGCCGATGTTCAGCAGGCTCAGCTCATGGCCAGCGTCACGCGCCGCCTGCCAGATCAGGGCCAGCGCATCCAGCGAAGACGCCCACATGGCGGACTGGCGGGTTTGGCTGCCCACATGGAAAGAAAAACCCACTGGGTTCAGGCCAAGCGCCTTAGCATAGTCCAGCAAAGCCAGCGCAGTGTCACGGTCGCAGCCGAATTTGCGGCTGAGTGGCCAATCGGCCAGCGAGGTTTCCACGATCAGGCGAATATACACGGAAGCGCCGGGCGCATTGACTGCGATCTTCTCAAGCTCTTCCGCCGCGTCGGCGGCGAAGAGGGTGATCCCCTGATCGTGGGCCCACGCAATATCCGAGGCGCGTTTGATCGTGTTGCCAAACGAAATCTCGGAGGGTGCCGCGCCTTCTGTCAGGCAAAGCGCGATTTCAGCCTTGGAGGCCGCATCGAAATGCGAGCCAAGGTCGACAAGCCGCGCGATCACCTGACGGTGCGGGTTCGCCTTGACGGCAAAATGGATGTCGGCACGGCCCAGACCCGCCTTGAGTGCATGATACTGGATGGCAACGCGGTCCAGATCCATCACAAGGGTTGGCCGGTCAAAGCTGCGTTCAGCAACATAGGCATCCAGACGGGTGGCGACAGGGAAAGACGCCGCTTCGGGCGCAAAATGCAGTGTCATGGGTCATCTCCAAAAGACCCGGCCATAATGGGACAGACCCACCAAAGACCGCTCAGTTCCAAGGGAGACGTTACCGTCGCTGCGTAAACACATGTGGGTTGTGATCACCGGCCAGAGGCGCGTGCGTTGGCGTCTATGAGCGCGCATTTGCGCCTGTTTTGGATTCGTTGCAAGAGGGAAAATGACGGCGCGTGAAATTGCATAACTGGATGGACGGGAACGCATAACTGCGGCATGTCTTGGCGATGTCCCGCGTCATCCTGTTTAACAAACCCTTCGGTGTGCTGTCGCAGTTTACCGACGTGCGCAGCCCCTCGCCGCGCCCCACCCTGTCGGCATTCATTGACGTGCCCAACGTCTATCCCGCGGGCCGCCTTGACCGCGATAGCGAAGGCCTGCTGGTACTGACCGACGACGGCAAATTGCAGGCCCGCATTGCTGACCCGAAAAACAAGATGTCCAAGACCTATCTGGTCCAGGTCGAGGGCGATCCGGCGGATGCCGACCTTGCCCCGCTGCGCGATGGGGTCACTCTGAAAGACGGACCCACGCGCCCCGCCAAGGTGCGTCTGATTGATCCCCCCGCCCTGTGGGACCGCAACCCGCCTGTCCGCTTTCGCAAATCGGTACCGGACCGCTGGCTGGAAATCACAATCAGTGAAGGGCGTAACAGGCAGGTGCGCCGGATGACGGCACATATCGGCTTCCCCACGCTGCGACTGGTGCGCTGGCGGGTGGGAAGCTGGACACTGGACGGAATTGAGACGGGGGCGTGGGTGGCAGCTGCGGAACGCTGAAACCTTCGCTTGCCGCATGCCACGGTTCCTGTATCGTCCCAGCATGGGTAACAAAGCCATGCAGTCACTTCTGACGTCAGCGCGCCGCGCCAAGCTGCGCCTGATGAAAGTGCGCGCACGACGCCCCGGCCGCATCCCATTTGCCAGAATGCGTGCAGGTCCACTTTCTCGCTGATCGAAGACATTTCCTTGTTTCAACAGCTTGAAAGGACCGGACATGACTGATGATGACCGTCAAAGATACTTTGCCATGGCAGATGCCATAGGCGCCCCTGCCCGCAACACTGGTGCGATCATGGCGTTTTTTGATCCAGAGGCCCGGATAAACGTGGTGCATCCCTTCAATGAACTCACCGGAGGTGCCGCCTACCTGGATCGTGTCCTCGTCCCGCTTGGCCAGGCATTTGCGGGTCTGCAACGCCGTGATGACATCGTCATGGCTGGCACGTTTGAGGACCAATCATGGATCAGTGTCACGGGCTATTATGCCGGCCGCTTTGAGGCTGATTGGATCGGTCTTCGCCCGACAGGGGAGCTTTGCTACCTGCGCTACGGCGAATTTCACAGGATCGCTGAGGGGCGCGCCGTCGAAAGCTATATCTTCCTCGACATCCCGGAACTCATGGTCTCCTGCGGGCAATGGCCGCTGCACGTGGGCCCGGGTCTGACGTCCGGCTACCTTGGCCTGATCCAGGGCCCGGCAACGCATGACGGTGTCATGCGGAGCATACAAGATCCGCAGGAAGGCGCACGCAGCTACGACAT
>JAHDGO010000222.1 GCA_020627605.1 Yoonia sp. | reverse complement strand
CGAGGCGCTGGTCAGCCCTGAGGGTGGTGATTTTTCCATCAAGCTGGAGGACCAGGTACTGATCACCGAAACAGGCTATGAAAACCTGACAAAATACCCTCATGACCCTGCCTTGATGGGGCACTAAGCGCCACATCAGCCAGCACACCGCGATGGTCGGACCCCAACAGCGGGCGATAGCTCGCCTGCCCGCCGCCGGGCGCATGGATGTGATCCAGCAGCAAGGGGATACCTTGCAAATCATAGGTGGGCCTGATCGGCTGGGCGGCTTGCAGATTGGCGGCCGCCTGCAGTTGCTGCACGCTGCCAGCCCATGGGAAGATATTGAAATCACCCCCCATCACTACAGGCCCGTCCAGCCCGGCGATCAGATCAACGGCGCGTTGGGCAGAGGCGGCATTGCTGTACGGGAAAGGCCAGGTCAGATGCACTGAAACGGCCCAGACCGGCCCATCCGGCAAGGCAATCTGCGCCGCCGCGGCGCTGCGGCCATCCGAACAGGCAGTGTTCAGGATCGGCTGGCGTGACAGCACGGCCAGCCCGCTCCACCCCGAAAAACCGCAGAGATGCTGATGCGGGTAGGTGTCATCCAGTGCGCGCATCAGAAAGGTGTTGTTGCGCGAAACCTCTTGCAGCATGACAACATCGGCACCGCTGGCGCGGATATCATCCGCCACCGCAGTCAGCGTCGCGTTGCGATACCACAGGTTCTTGGAATAAACCCGCAGGTCGCTATCCGTCTTGCCGGCAAAGAAGAATGGCATGGTTGTCGCAAGACCTGCCACAGCCGCCGCCGCCAGTGTCAGCCGCAACCGCCGCCCCATGGGAAAGACAAGGATGCACAGGCAGGCCAGCGCAAGCGGCAGCCGCAGCAACGACAGGCTGTCGAATACCGGGTGCAACCGGCCTACAAACCCTGCAAAGACCGCCAGCGCAAGGCAGGCCGCACCTGCCCCCATGAACCAAGATAGCATTCTCATTTGGCGTAACATCTCTCACCTTGCCGCGATTGTCTGCCATAAGCGTTGTCTGCGGTGCAGACCAGCGTCATGTATTGCGCAGAATTTGCGCAAAGGAGGCAAAGATGCCTACAGAAAAGCTGACATTCGAAGGCCACGCTGGCGATATGCTTGCGGCGCGGCTGGATATGCCGAACGGCCCACATCTGGCAACGGCCCTCTTTGCGCATTGCTTTACCTGCTCCAAGGATCTGACAGCCGCACGGCGGATTGCCGCGCGCCTGTCGTCGATGGGCATTGCCGTTTTGCGGTTTGATTTCACCGGCCTTGGCCATTCGGAAGGTGAGTTTGAGAACACCAGCTTTACATCCAACGTCGATGACCTGATCGCGGCCAGCAAAGCGCTGGAGGCCCGCGATATGGCCCCCTCACTGATCATCGGCCATTCACTGGGCGGGGCTGCGGTGCTGAAGGCCGCGCCAATGATGGACAGCATCAAGGCGGTCGTGACCATCGGCGCCCCCTTTGACCCCGGCCATGTCACCCACAATTTCGCGCAGGCACTGGATGAGATTGTGGATAAGGGCGTGGCAGAGGTGACGTTGGGCGGCAGGCCTTTCCGCATTGGCAAAGGATTTGTCGAGGATGTCAGCAAGGCGGCGCTTGCGACCTCGATCGCCAAGCTTAACGCGGCTTTGCTGGTGTTGCATGCGCCACGTGACGCCACCGTGGGCATTGAAAACGCCTCTGACATCTTTGTCGCGGCCAAACACCCCAAAAGCTTTGTCACGCTTGATGACGCCGATCATCTGGTCAGCCGTCCCGCCGATGCGGAATATGCCGCCGATGTGATTGCAGCATGGTCAAAGCGGTATCTGAACCTCGCCGCCCCTGCCCCCGCGGCCAAAGCCCCCGAAGGTGTCATGCACGTGACAGAGGCTGATGCTGACGGCTTTCTGCAGGACGTGCAGATCGGCCCGCATCATGTCTATGCGGACGAGCCTGCAAAATACGGTGGCACAAACAAGGGGCTGACGCCCTATGGTTTTGTTTCTGCCGGGCTTGGGGCCTGTACCTCGATGACCATTCGCATGTACGCCCGCCGCAAGGGATGGCCACTGACGGGTGTCAGTGTCGATATCACCCATGCCAAGGAACATGCTGTCGACGCCGAAAAACCCGGCGAGAAGGTGGATCAGTTCGAACGTGTCATCCACCTCAACGGTGATCTGAGCGATGAGCAGCGCGCGCGGCTGCTGGAGATTGCCGACAAATGTCCGGTTCACCGCACATTGGAACGCTCGTCTGAGATCAGGACAGTTCTGGGCTGATGCCCGTGATGGAACCAATCGCCGAACTCTTTGTTTTATTACCAGACCGCGTGTCGCGCGGACGTAAATGAAACAACAAGGAGCATCACCATGCTTGGTTGGGCAATTACATTTCTGATCGTTGCGCTTGTCGCAGCACTCTTTGGGTTTGGCGGCATTGCTGGCGCATCGGCCGGTATCGCGCAGATCCTGTTCTTTATCTTTATCGCACTCTTCGTGATCGCCATGATCTCACGTGCCGTACAGGGCCGCCCGCCGGTCTAGATAAAGCACCATCCGCATTGAAAAAGGCGCTGCAAATGCAGCGCCTTTTTTGTTTGGGATATGCGGTGACTTATGCGCGGGCGTTGCCGATCATCTTCCACAAGCCAGGCAGCAGCAGCGCGGCCAGACCCAGCTTCAGCGCGTCACCGATCAGGAATGGTGTCAGCCCCCATGCCAGTGTCTGTTCCCAGCCGGATGCGAACTGGTGCAGCCACAGCAAGCCGGGGATGTAGATCAGCGCGTTACCGACCAGCATGGCCAGCGCCATCATCAGGACATTGCGGTCCCAACCAAGACGGGCCGCATAGCCAAGGGCCGCAGCCGCCAGCGCGTAACCCACCAGATAGCCGCCAGTGCCGCCCATCATGTAGACCAGACCGGCCTTTTCAGCCGAGGAACCTGCAAACACATCAAAACCCAACGCCCCGATGAAGAGGTAGCCCGCAATGGTCAACAAGCCGAGACGCGCACCATAGGCGGCACCGATTGTCAGCACGCCGAATGTCGTCAGTGTGATCGGCACAGGGTTGCCGGGGATGAACACCTGAATTTTGGCCGTCAGCGCCAGCGCCATGATGCCAAGGACGACCATTGCCGCCTGCTTGATCCGCAGCGCGCTGCCTGTGGTCGGGCCAAAGGCCTCTGTCAGGACTTTGTCTTGAATTGCGAGGGCCATTTTGTGCTCTCCCTTGTTTGATATTGCTTTGAAACTTTATTGCCTCATGCCGCGCTGCGGCGCAAGGCTGGTTGCGCAATCACTTGCGGCTGTAGTCTGTGACCGATCGGTAATTCTTGCGCGGACCAGTGACGGACCATGTCACGCGCCAATCAGGAAAGCTGACAAATGAATAGACCCCCCGATACATGTCTTCACCGCATAGATGCGGTGTCGCCTCTGGCCCGCCTGTCAGGGCAAAACTGTGAAACGGTGTGCCGTCGCCATGGGCGACGTGGACCGCGTCTTCGGTAAATGCCCACTGATAGCTGCGTTCGGCCAGCACGGGCGCGCCACCGGCAAAGACCAACATGCCGCGTTCGTGATAGTGCAGGCCCGCATCTGTCGGTGTGAATTCCGCCTCGCCCTGCAACGTGCCGCTTTCGAGAATGCGCATGTCGGTGATCTGGCGGGAAATCGTCCAGACCCCCGCAAAATCCTCTGGCGTCAGTTTCATTCGGCGTATGTCCCGTCGGTCGTGCTGCCGTCGCCTGCGATAAAGCGCAGGCCACCAGCGCCTTGCGCCATATCATAGCAATCCCAACTGTCACCGGGCGGCCATTGGCTGCAATATTGGTCGCCGCGCACCGCCCAATAGCCCCAACTGTCCTGGCCTGCGTTATAGAGGGTGCGACCTGAAGCATAGAAATGCTGGGTCGCGTTGGCATATCTCAGTGTGCGGTCGGTCAGTGCCTTGGCGATAGAATCGCCATTTATCGGCTGCCAGTCGTCCGCCAAGGCAGGCGTCGCGCAAAGGAATATCGCGGCAATCCACAGCTTCATCGCATCTCTCCCTTGAGGGTTCCGGCCAGCCCCCTTATGACGCGCATGAACCATGCTGCCCACCCTTTTGAAAGGTGCCCCCGGATGATCCCTCGCTATTCCCGTCCCGAAATGACCGCCATCTGGGAGCCTGCAACAAAGTTCCGCATCTGGTACGAGATCGAGGCGCACGCCTGCGACGCGCAGGCCGCAATCGGGGTGATCCCCAAGGAAAACGCCGAAGCCGTGTGGAAAGCCAGGGATGTGGAATTCGACGTGGCCCG
>JAHDGO010000221.1 GCA_020627605.1 Yoonia sp. | reverse complement strand
CAGCTTTAGCGCACTGGCGCTGTCGGCGGTGACGGGCGGTGCCATGGCCTTATATGCCTATCCTCTGACATTCGCGCTGTCGGCTGTGGCGCTTTTCGCGGGTGTGGTGATCAGCCTGCAATTTGTTGAACCGCCCCGGCAAGAGAGTGCCCCGCAACCCGGGGAGGTCATGCGATTGAGCGCGTTGGGTGAGGCGCTGCGCCATCCTGTCCTGATCTGGCTCTTTGCGCTGGCGGTGCTGATGTATGGGTTCAGCCATATCCCGTTTGTCTTTGGGCAGCCGTTTATCGAACAGGCGCTCACCTCCGTCGGGATGGCGCAGGATGCGCCGCTTTATAGCGGAGCGGTGACAACGGTCATGATGCTCTTGTCTGTTGTCGCCTCGCTTTATGCCACCAGATTGCGCCACCGGATCGGGTTGGTCGCAATCCTGCTTTTCGCCTTCGGGATGCAGATCATGTTGGCCGGGGTGCTGGCGCTGACCAAAGCGCCAATTGTCATCGCTGTCCTGCTGTTGCGCATGGTGCCCGACGCGCTGTCAAAGCCGTTTATCACCGCGCGCATCCAGCCCCTGCTGCGGGATGAAGCACGGGCGACCTATCTGTCATTGCAAAGCCTGTGCGGCAGGGTGCTTTTTGCCGGGTCGCTGTTCCTGGCGGCAGGCAGCACACAAGGGGCCGGGACAATGCCTTACGCGGATATTCAGATGATCCTTGGCGGCTATGTGGGGGTTGGGGTGATCGCGATCATCGCGCTGGCTCTCTCTGCGCGCCGCCTGCCCATTCAGCAGGGATAAATCACCGCTTTTCATGGGCCTGACCCCATGGTAGGGCGCAGCCATCATTTCAGCGGGCCAGTGGCCCCGCGCAACCACAAAGAGGCATCACATGGCGATCCAGCGCACATTCTCCATCATCAAACCCGACGCAACCAAGCGCAACCTGACTGGTCAGATTGCGGCCAAATTCGAAGAGGCCGGTCTGCGCATCGTCGCATCAAAGCGCATCCAGCTGACGCTGGCACAGGCGCAGCAGTTCTACGGCGTCCACAAGGATCGGCCGTTCTTTGACGAACTGTGCGAGTTCATGATTTCCGAGCCGATTGTTGTGCAGGTTCTGGAAGGCGAAGACGCCATCGCCAAAAACCGCGAAGTCATGGGTGCAACAAACCCCGCAGATGCGGCCCCCGGCACGATCCGCAAGGAATATGCGCTGTCCATCGGCGAAAACTCTGTCCATGGGTCAGACGCGCCAGAGACAGCGGCAGAAGAGATCGCATTCTTCTTCTCCGGGCTCGAGCTGGTCGGCTAAGCAGCTTTATCGTTTTGAGGAAGGGCGTCCACTGCGGCGCCCTTTTTCATGTCCAGATGTTTGCGCAGCAGGGCGACATTCTTTTTGTTGGCCTTGTTGCCAATGTCGAAGATGTCACCCACCAGCGGGATCGACCCGATCAGCGTGTCAATCCCGGTGTTGAATGCCATGCGCGCCAGAAGCGGCTAGGGCGGCAACGTCACCCACGCCGGGGATCAGACCCAGCAGGGAATCAAGGCCAACCCTGATGCCGGTTCCGGGAATGCGGAACAGGCTATCCATGCGGTGGGCCAGCCGTTCAAGCCGTTCTATCTCTGCGCTGCTGTCCATCATGCGTGTGCGGGCTTGTCCCGCGCAATGATATAAACAGCGTGGACGATGCCGGGGATGTAGCCCAGCAAGGTCAGGATGATGTTGAACCAGAAGTGCTTGCCCAACCCGACCTGCAGAAAGATGCCAAGCGGGGGCAGAATGACGGCGAAGATAATACGGATGAGATCCATGAGATCGCTTTCTGAATTGCTGCGGTGTTGGCAAGACAATGCGCGGGTGGCGCGAACGTTCCCTGATCAGACGGTCGCGACAGACAATGGTGCGGGGGTGCGGACCGGGCTGGCGCTTGCCGCCTTTTTGTTCAAATTCCGCTCCAACGCGCGGTAGTTGCGGATATTGGCGTTGTAGAGCACGTCAAAGAGGTCGCCCACGACAGGCACTGCACCGATGGCGAAGTCGAGCACGGTGTTCAGCACCATATATGCCAAGGTGCCGGGAGAGGCGCCGAGTTTGTGTGCGCGGTTGATCATCCAAAGTGCAGGCAGGGCAGTGGCGGCGTCGCCGATCACTGGCACGAGGCCCAGAATGTTATCCACGCCGACCGAGATATTGGTGCGGGGGATGTAGAAAAGCGCGTCCATGCGCCAGGCAAGTTTGCGCAGGCGGGCAAGTTCGAAGTCGATGTCCTGTTGTATGTTCATACCCTTAACATACAACATCGCCCATCTAATGTGAAGGGTATTTACTTACCCGGCGCATCGACAACCCCGATCTGGTTCAAAAACCGTTCAAGTTCAGAGCGTTCCGCGTCGAAGCTGCCAGCCTTGATCTTGTCAAACTGGCGGCGCAAGGCCTTCTTCTCTTCGCCCTTGCAGTCGTTCCACGGGCGGCCCTGCAACGCCATATGCAACACATAGTAGCCGATGAAATGGGGTTTTGATCCGCCTTCCAGCAGTTTGGCATAGGCGGCATCTGCCCCCAGCGCGCGCAACTCTTCCGCCGTGGTGATGCCGACGGATTGCAAAGAGGCCTCGAACGCGGGGCCGATATTCTTGATGGATGTGAGTGCAGCCATAGCGCGAAGTTTATCGCGGTGCGAAAAAAAGGCCAGTGAGGCACGCGGAAACGATCAGGGAGGACAATCGTTGCATCGCTGTGACCTCACCGGCCACAAAGGGCACATTTACCGCTCAGATACTCGCAAAATCGGTATAGACGGTAGGTTTCGGCTTGGCCTGCATCTGCGGCGCTGGTGGTGTCTGCTGCGCCGCCGGGGCAGGCTTGGATGGTGTTGGTTTTGCGGTGGCCATTTGCTGGTCCTTTCGCTCGCTCGTGGGTTTACCATAGGGAAGATAGCCCACATCTGACGAGGGGGCTGCGTCACCAACGCGGTTGTGACGTGACATAAATGTGACCAATGGCGTTCTTTCTAAGGCTTTCCGCGCCGTGGCGCTGCATTGCCGCCTTTGCCTAAGCCCTTGCGTGGCTTGGCTTTTCCGCCCGGTGGGGTAAACCGTTTGGACGTGTCTTTGGCGTTACCCGGCGGCTTGCCGCCCGGCTTGCCAGCACCCGGCTTGCGCGGTTTTGTGTCAGCGTTGTAACCGGATTTCCCGCCAGTGCGGGGTTTTCCACCATCTGATTTGCCCTTGTAGGGGGGCTTTTTCCCGTCTGACTTGCCCTTGTAGGGCGGCTTGGCGCGCTTTTCTGTCAGCGCCTCGCCATGGTCCTTGCGCGGTGCCTTTTGGCGCGGTTTGCGCGGGCGGTCGTCGGCGGCACCGGGGATCGGGGCGATGGCCGGCAGATCATCCTGTTGCGACGGTGGTGGCGGGCCTGCATCGCGTGGGGCATGCCGTTTGGGTTTGCCACCTTTGGCCGGGCGCGGGCCATTGTCATAATCGCGCTTGGTCACGCGGGGGCCGCGTGCGCCCAGTTGCGGCGGGCCATCAAGGGCCGTCAGCGTGGCCTGATTTTCCAGCTGCATGTCGCCGCCAACGGATTTCAGAAAGCCGGGCACTGCAGGTTCAGAGATTTCGATAAAAGTCTCATTCGGCTGAATGCGGATGGCGCCGATTTCGTTCTTGGTGATCCCGCCCGCCTTGCAGATCATCGGCAAAAGCCACCGCGCCTCTGCCTTGCCTTCGCGGCCGATATCGACGCTGAACCATTTGGAAGGGCCAAATGATTTGACCTCGCGCGGTTGCCGCTCTTTCGCGGCGGGGCCGTCTTTGTATTCGGAAATGAATTCCGGCGCAGACTGCTTGCCTGCATAAAGCCGCAGATAGGCCGCCGCGATCTTTTCCGCGTCGTGCTGGTCCAGCAGGCGTTTTGCGAAGGCCTGCTCCTCTTCGGTGAAATCGGCGGACCAGACCTCATCCGTCAGCAGACGTTCTTCGTCTTTGGCCGCGACCTCTTCGGCGGTGGGCGGGGTGGTCCATTCTGCGGACAGCTTGCCCCATTTCAGCAGGTTTTCGCCGCGCCGCTTCATCTTGGCGGGCACGATCATGGCGGAGATACCCTTGCGCCCGGCACGGCCTGTCCGGCCTGACCGGTGCAACAGCGTTTCGGCGTTGGTGGGCAGTTCGGCGTGGATCACAAGCTCCAGATTGGGCAGGTCGATGCCGCGCGCGGCCACATCCGTTGCCACACAGACCTTGGCGCGCCCGTCGCGCATGGCCTGCAACGCATTGGACCGTTCCGATTGCGTCAGCTCCCCCGACAGCGCCACAACCGAGAACCCCCGGTTC
>JAHDGO010000220.1 GCA_020627605.1 Yoonia sp. | reverse complement strand
GCGATAGGCCTTCAGCGCGGCACTGCGCGCAACGACCGCATCAATGGGCGGCGGGTCCTGCGCAAGCATCGCCCACAGCGCCACTGGCCCATCACAGCTGACTTGCCCTGCAAAGGCCGCACGCGGCACCGGCTGTTCATCCAAAATGTGCCCGAGCATCGTCAGATACAGACGTTCGCGCGACTGCACACCATCAGTGGCCAGCGTCTGCACAGCCTCGCGGCCAAAACCAAAGGCAAGGTACAACTGTGCCAACGCGGTGACTGCTGCATCGTCAGAAACCCCGGTTTCCTTGACCGTCGCACGCCGCGCGGTGGCCAGTTGATCATAGAAGGGGCGCGGATCAGCCCAATCAGCCACGGCAAAGAACGCATCAGGCAGGCAGAGGTCACCGGCCTGCGTGGTCGCTGGTGCAATCACTGACGGGTCGGCCCGCGGATCCGTATTGTTGCGCGCAGTGATGCCCGGCAATGCCGCGATCGCCGCCTGCAAATCGATCAAAGGTTCATCAGTCGACAGCGCATCGCGCTCTGCCGGGGCGAGAACGCCAGCCGTCAGCCCCTGCGCCAGGCTTTGTGTGATTGACTGCGCCAGTGCATCCACCTCTGCCGCCGTGGCGGATGGTCTGGCCGGTTCCATCTTCGCCGGTTCCGGCACGGCCAAGCCAGACGCTTCCACTGACGCACGACCCTGCGCATTTGCAATCAGCGGCAGCAGCTGATTGTCCTGCACCCGGTAAGTTGGTGCCGCGGGATCGTCCGGCGGCGCGGTGGACCCCGGCAGGGCCAGCTCAAACGGCGAGATACGAGGTGCGGGACCATCCAGCACATCCACCACCAGAATGCCGGGACGGTAAAGGAACGCACGGACATGGCAGAGGCAGTCCACGCTTAGCTGTAGATCTTCCGCCTGTGCTGCCGCAGCGCGAATGCGCGCCCTTGGGATCAGATCGAAAAACCCGGTCAGATCAAAACCCGCCACCCCCGGCAGCCGCATGACGTAACCGTCCGCGGTGCGGCCCACTTGCCAGGCGGTGCCCTCTGGCAGGAAGGCAACGACGCGGGTGAAGTCAGCATGTTCCCCGGTGCGAAAGCTGACCGTTTGCGCGGACAGGACGACAGGCCAGATCAGCAGAAGTGAAACACAGACCGCGCGTATCATGCTGCCTCGCGTTTGGTGTTTTTTAGCGCATCTTCCATATCGGCAAAGCTGGGGCGGACGTGGCTGGGCATATTCTGGCGGCCGACCTCGATACAGATGTTGGGCGCATGATCATAAAGATTGGCCACCAGCACTTCGCGGATCAGTTGGTGAAAATGCGCGTCCTCCTCAATCACCGCGCGGACCCGGTTGGAGAATGGGCCGACAAATCCGTAGGCCAGAAAGACCCCCAGAAAGGTACCCACCAATGCGCCACCGATCAGCTTGCCCAATACCTCTGGCGGCTGGTCGATGGAGGCCATTGTCTTGATCACACCCAGGACAGCGGCCACGATGCCCAGCGCCGGCAAACCATCTGCCACGGTTTGCAGCGCATGGGTGGAGTGCATCTTGTGGTGATGCGTTGCCTCGATCCTTTTTTCGAGGATTTCCTCCACCTGATGCGGGTCGTCATAGTTCATCGAGGCAGAGCGGAGCGTGTCACAGATCAGCGCGATCGCCTCACCATCACCCAGAATTTTGGGGTATTTGCCAAAAACGGTTGAGTCGTCAGGCGCTTCAATATGGCTTTCCAGCGAAACAGGGTTGGTGCGGGCGATGCGGATCAGCTCAAACAGCAGGCATAGCAAATCGCGGTAATCATCACCCTTCCACTTCGGTCCCTTGAAGACCTTGCCAAGGTCCTTGACGGTGTGGCTGATCGCGGATTTGTCGTTGCTGATGACAAAGGCACCGATGGCCGCACCACAGATCATGATCATCTCATAAGGCAAGGCGGCAAGGATGATGCCAAACTTCCCCCCTGCCAGCAGGTAGCCACCAAAGACCGTGACCAGCACGCACACAATTCCGATGAGGCCCACCATGATGCAGGGTTCCTTGTTGCAAAGCAGACGCGGCCAGCGCCCGCTGTCAGCCTAGTGTGAAGGGATTAAAGTTTCCTCTGCGCCTATTGCGTCGGCACGTTGGCATTTCGCCCCGCCAGCACCACGCTGAAGGAATAGGCGACCTCTGGGTCCAGCTCTGTCATGATGGCCGCGGCGGCATCAGGCCGCATCAGGCCCAGAAAGCCAGCGGCAAACTGCGGCGGCATTTCTGCAAAGACCGCTGCCGCCTCTTTCGGTTTCATGTTCTCATAGACAGTGGACAGTTGTGTGAGATCTGTTTCTGCGGCGCTATCTGCCATGGCGATGGTCGCGCTAAGCGCGGCCTCTGCTGCGACGAGCGCCTGCATTTTCTCAGCGATCTCAACCTCGGCCAGACGCAGGGCCTGCAGCCGTTCCTGAACCTGCGCCTCACGGCTGACGATCCGCGCCTCGCGTTCCTGAAAGGCGGCAAGCAACGACGCGGTTTCAGCCTCTGACATGGTGGTTTCGGCAAACGGTTCGTTCGCGACAACGGTTTGATTGGCTGCTGCTGGCAGAGGCCCCGCCGCCAGCCGCAAAACGGCCGAGCCCAGCAGCAGTCCGGCCACGACATGCAATGTGCCGCGCCCTTTGCGGCGTTTGAGGCGCGCCATTACTGCGCGGCCCCGCCAGGGGCGGCATGGCGGACAAAGAACGGGCTGTCGGGGACAGGGGCGGGCGCAGGGTCAGCGGCCCCACTCGGCAAGTCATGGAGTGAGGCCACCAGCAATTCCAACCGCTGGCCAGCCGCCTCTGCCCGTGCGCTGACCGCATCCAGCTGCCCGACAGAGGTGCGGGCCGTCGTTTGTGCCTGCCCCAACGTTTTGGTCAGGTCATCAACCTGCGCCGACAGAACGGCAACCGCACCGCCCACACCCTTTTCCAGATCAGTAAAGCGGCGCAACCGCCGCGACAGGACAAGGCAGTAGAGGCCCGCACCCAGCGCACCAGCGGCCAGCAACATATCAGCAATCACCATCATTTCGGCATCTTTCCTAGCTCAATACAAATTCCATGATCAGCAGATCGCGCACCTTCTCGGCACCGGTGACAACCTGCACACGGCGCAGCATCTGCGCGCGCAGACGGATCAGGGCGGTGGGGTCCTCCAATTCCGCCAGATCGACAGCGCGCAAATACCCGTTCAGCACATCTACGATTCGCGGCTGCAGCAAACGCACGTCGTCGGCCGCGCCCGGTGTCACCTCCAACTGGGCCAGAAATCGCAGATGCGTGCGCCCGCCTGAACCGGGCAGTGAAATGATCAGCGGGTCCAGCGCCACAAAGGCCAGATCAGGCGTCGCTGTGTCAGAAACGACTGGTCGATCAGCCTCAGCCCCGCCGCCGATCAGCCCCATCTCTACAGCCGCATAGCCGCCGCCTGCACCAGCAAGACCAAGGGCCAGACCCATGATCAACGGCAGCTTCGCCCCTTTCCTGGGGGTGTCATCGCCCTGGTCTGCCTCTGCACTCATCTGCCAGCCCTTAACTGCGTCGTCGCGGCACAAATAAACCATGAAGGCCTAACCGATTGTTAAGTCGGATCAGGCAGATAGGCGTGGATCGGGCAGAACGCCCCCCGTGATGGAGAATCCACCTTGCAGAATATGTTGACGGTCTGGTCCACGCTCAGCACCGGACGGCGCATCTTTGTCGGTCTGGCCACCGTGGCCGTTTTTGCCGCCATCCTTTTGCTGGCGCGGGGGGTTGGCGACAGGGATATGTCGCTGCTTTTCGGTGGGCTGGATGCCGCCGCCGCAGGCGATGTGATCACCGCGCTGGACCAGCGCGGCGTCGGGTATGAGGTGCGCGGCAATGCGATCTATGTGCCGACAGCACAGCGCGATGTGCTGCGCATGGGGCTTGCGGGTGAAGGGCTGCCAGCCAATGCCAACAGTGGCTATGAACTACTTGATCAACTCTCTGGTTTCAGCACCACGTCGCAGATGTTCGATGCCGCCTACTGGCGCGCGAAAGAAGGGGAGCTGGCGCGCACAATTCTGGCCAGCCCCCATGTGCGGGCGGCAAGGGTGCATATCTCTACCCCTGCCAATCAGCTGTTTCAACGCGATCAGGCACCAACCGCCGCTGTCACGGTGACGACCGCAGGCGGCGCGCTCTCCGCGTCCCACGTCAAGGCATTGCAATATCTGGTCGGGGCCGCGGTGCAGGGGCTGGACCCGGCAGAGGTGGCGATCATCGATGACGGTGGCACATTGCTGTCCGATGGCGATGCAGAAACCGGCCTGCGCGGCGGAGATGCAAGGGCT
>JAHDGO010000219.1 GCA_020627605.1 Yoonia sp. | reverse complement strand
TTACGTTGTCAGCCACGCTCAGATGCGGAAACAGCGCGAAATCCTGAAACATCAACCCGATGTTGCGGGCCTCTGGCGGCAGCCGAAAGTCCGTGTCACAGACCAGTTCGCCGTCCACATGGATTGTACCGCTATCCTGCGCCTCGACCCCCGCGATGATCCGCAGGGTCGTGGATTTGCCGCAGCCTGATGGCCCCAGCAGGCAGGTCACCTGTCCCGGATGCACCGTCAGGCTGACGTCATCTACCACGCGGCGGCCGCCAAAGTCCTTGACGATATTCCTGATCTCAAGTCGGGGGGGCTGCATTGCGGGGTGGTAATCCCTGACGAAAATTATTGGGTATCCCGCATCTAACAACTGCCTGTTGGCAGGGCAAGGTCAGCGCAATGTGAAGGTGACCGTATCCACAACACGCCCGTTCACCTGCAGGTGCAGCCTGTGGTTACCGGGATGCAGGGTGAATGTGGTCGCATTGTCCTTGAACAGATGACGCTTGGTCAGGGTCACGGTCTTGCCTGCCTTGGCCGTAAAGGTCTTCAGCTTGAAAACCTTTGGGGCATGGCTGCCGTTCGCTTTGACGAAGTCGATCACGTAGTCGACGATCAGCGGCGCATCATAGGGCGTGGCCAGTGTCACAGCGATCTCTGCCGCATCCCCCGGCACCAGTTCCGTTGGTGCGATGCTGATCCGCGCCCGCGTCAGATCAACGCCGGCCTGATAGCCCAGATGTGCCATCGCCCCGGCGTGGCCAGCCTTGATCAGGCCGCGCAGCGCATGTTTGCGCATCCAGAGCAGCTCTTTCTCGCTCTGCTCGTCCTGTTTTTGCCAGATCGCCAGCCGGTCCAGCACCAGCCCCGGCGTCACCTTGGTGATGTCGTTGAGGTGATTGGCGACAGAGCGTGTGACAAAGCGTGTGGGATCACAATATAGCTGATCCAGAAGCGGCAGGGTTTGCCGGTGGTCCAGCCCGATCTTCTGTCCCCATGGCAGTTTCGGGCGCGTGCCCTCGCTGACCAGACGGCGGACATGGTAATGGTCATGGCTGACCCAGTCGCGCATCCGGTCCAGCGTTTCATCAGGCCAGCGGTTGATGAAAGCGCGGATCGAATATTCCATGGAAAAGCGCTGGGTGATCGCCTCCAACAGGTCGAGTGACCGGTTCAGATGGCCCTCAAGCCCATGATCCTCAACAAAAACACCAAGGGGCGCATAAATGAAATGCCCAAAATCATCGTCCCGCAGGGTCGGGTCCAGCGGCGGTGGCATGGCGGCCATGATCGCGTCAGCCGCCGCCGGGAAATCATCGGGCAGATAGCGCGCCAGAACCTGCGCGATCCAGTTGATCCGCGCTTTCAGCTCCAGCGGGCCCATCCCGGCCAGCACATCATCGACAAAAGGTGCGGCGTCAAAGACGCCAGCCGCTTCAAAGTGCTGACCCAGACGGCCAACGGTATCAGGGTTGAACAGATCGTCCTTCAGGCTGAATTTCTCAGCCATCAGATGGTCGCATTGATGGCCCCACCATCCAGCACGATGTTCTGCCCCACGATAAAGCCCGCATGTTGCGAGCAAAGGAAAGCGCACATCGCCCCGAACTCTGCCGCCGTGCCATAGCGGCGCGCGGGGATCGTTGCCTCGCGCTGCGCCTTGGCCTGATCCATGCTGATGCCCTGCGCGTTGGACACGCCGGTATCAAGGCTGACCGCGCGGTCGGTGGCATGAATGCCCGGCAGCATGTTGTTGATATTCACCCCGTGCTGCGCCACCTGACGTGCGGTCCCGGCGACATAGCCGGTCAACCCGGCCCGGGCAGAGTTGGACAAGCCAAGCTGCGGGATCGGCGCCTTGACGGACCCGGACGTGATGTTGACGACGCGGCCCCAGCCCTGGTCAATCATGCCCGGCAATGCGGCCTTCATCAGGGCGATGGGTGCCAGCATATTGGCATCAAGAGCTGCGATAAAGTCATCACGGTCCCAGTCAGACCAGACACCCGGCGGCGGCCCGCCAGCGTTGTTGACAAGGATATCAAGGTCGCCTGCGGCCTCCAGCAGCGCCGCCCGTCCGGCCTCTGTGGCCACATCGGCGGCGACCGCCGTGACCTCCACCCCGTAGGTGTCGCGGATATGGGCAGCCGTCGCCTCCAGCGCCTCTGCCCCGCGGCCGTTCAGCACCAGATTGACGCCAGCCTCTGCCAAAGCCTCGGCACAACCGCGCCCCAATCCTTTGGATGAGGCGCACACCAGCGCGCGTTTTCCCTTGATCCCTAAATCCATGACATCTTCCCTTACTTTTGTTCTTCTCCACCGACCTAGCATCGCAAATCGCGCGCGGCAAATTACATGCGCGCGATCTGATGCCGCTTGGCCCGGCAGCGTGGCCGGTATAGCAATGCCCCATGCAAGACCCGCCCGTGATTGTAGACGTCTATGCCGCACATGATGTGACCGCCAGCGAAGGCGTCACCAAAGGGGAGCCGTTATCTTTTGCCGATGAACTGGTGCTGGATGACGTGTTCCGCATCGCGCCCGGTGCCGCAACAACGCAGGTGCCGCTGATCACGACGCCGCAGGGCCTGCACCGCGCCGATGCGTCGCAAAATCCCGTGCATCTGGACTGTTGCCTGACCCTGATCGCGCCGGACGGCAGCACACATGAGGCGCTGATCCTGGTAGAGGTGGAAGAGGCCAGTGTCGCCGCCCTGTTCCTTTTGCCATTGGGTGAACTGCTGCCGCAGATTGACTATCGGCTGGTCGGGGTCGAACGGCATACCGCCACAAAACGCTTTGCCGAGGCTGCAAGCGGGTCATTCGCCAAGGGTACACGCATCACGATGCATGACGGCACAATGACCCCGGTAGAGGCGCTGACCCCCGGCGATCTGGTGCTGACGCGCGATGCTGGCAAGCAACCCCTGCGCTGGCTGCGGCGGTCAACCCTGCGCGCGACGGGCAGCTTTGCCCCTGTCGTGATCAGCGCAGGCGCGCTGCACAACGAGGCCGATCTGGTCCTGCGCCCTGATCACCGCTTGTTTGTCTATCAGCGGCAGGACCGCTTGGGTGTGGGCCGGGCCGAGGTCCTGATCAAGGCGCGGCATCTGGTCGACGGGCAAGGCATCACCCGCAGGCGCGGCGGATTTGTAGATTACTTTCAACTGATTTTTGTTCAGCATCACATCATCTATGCCGAAGGAATTGCCGCAGAATCGCATCTGATCGACAGCCGGACCCGTGCTGCCCTGCCAGAGGGGCTTGGCGCGCAGGACCATCAGGGCAGTCGGCATGTGGGTTACGAGGTCAAAGACAACCTGATCCCGTTTCAGCAGGCCGCAGCCTTGCTGCGCAAGGCATCCAGCCGGTGACACATTCAGGGTTCGATCTCGGTCACCACCACAAGTGTGGCGTCGTTGTTCAGCCCCGCGACAAACGCCTCTGCCTCCAGATCTGACAGGGTAAGCGCGGTGGCATCCGCGCCCAGAAACACGCCCTCTGCCACGCCGTTCAGCGTCACGGTTTGCCCGGCGGCTGACAGGGCGCCGCTATAGCCAACATCCATGTTCTGCGTGGCAGTGGTGCCGCTGATCGCGATAGCACCGCTATAGTTTGCGACCGAACCATTATTCGTCGTGCCAAAAAACCGGTCCATCGTGCCGGTGACCTGCATGTCATCAAAATCGACAGTGATCCGCGCATCACCGTAGAGCACCAGCGGTGTATCCGTCTCCACCCGGATAGTGGCCCCGCCAGCATAGTCTGCAACCCCGACCACAGGCACCAACAGCGGATCAGTATCAGGCAAGCCGGTGATGCCAGCGCCGGGGCTGCCCAAGACGCGCAGGCGCTGCGCCTCATAGGCATCCAGCCGCGCCAGACGCGGGTCAGGCGGCGGGCTGGCTGGACCGCCCCCGCCAGCAGCGCCACCACCACCGCCGCCGCCACAGCCAACAAGACCAAGCAAAGCCAAGAGAAATCCAATCGCGCGCATCTGCCCTGCCCCCGTCGCCCCCCTGCTAACGCCATTTCATCAATCATCGGTTAAGCATCACGCCCGATTGCCCTTTGTCGCCCAAGCGCATAAAGCGTGGCCCATGACAAATCGCCCCGCACTTCCCCCTGAAATCGCTCGCCGCCGGACCTTTGCGATCATCTCGCACCCGGACGCTGGCAAGACGACGCTGACGGAAAAATTCCTGCTGTATGGCGGCGCCATTCAGATGGCTGGACAGGTGCGCGCCAAAGGCGAGGCACGGCGCACGCGGTCTGACTTCATGCAGATGGAAAAGGACCGGGGGATTTCCGTTTCGGCCTCTGCCATGTCGTTTGATTTCGAAAAATACCGCTTCAATCTGGTG
>JAHDGO010000218.1 GCA_020627605.1 Yoonia sp. | reverse complement strand
ATGATGTCGGGGTTGGAAAAGCCTGATGAGGGCACGATTACGCGCAAATGCCGCGTGTCTTTCCCGCTGGGCTTTATGGGTGGCATTGTCAGCAATATTTCCGCCATGGAAAACTGCCGCCACATCGCACGGATCTACGGGCTCGATCCCGACTACGTCGAGGCCTTCTGCCGCTGGGTCTGTGGACTGGAGGAATATTTCGACATGCCCGTCGGCACATATTCGTCGGGTATGCGGGGTCGGTTTTCTTTTGCGCTGCTTCTCGCGCTGGATTTTGATATCTACCTGATTGACGAAGGCATGCCTGGCTCTACCGATGCCGAGTTCAACCGCAAGGCAGGCGAGGTGCTGCGTCAGCGTCTGGAAACGGCGACGGTGATCATTGTGTCGCATCAGGCCGCCACGCTGGAACGGCTTGTCAAGTCGGCGGCGGTCCTGAAAAATGGGCAACTACATATGTTTGACACCCTCGAAGAGGCGCGATTGCTTTATGACTACGAAGCCTAAGGTCCAACGTTTCCGTGTCAGACGGCGCGCCGCAGGTGAAGGCGACGCCGCAGATGGTGCATCGACTAGTCACGAGCGTGTGACGGAGGAGGCAGATGCCACCGAAAGCAAAGCACCCACGCAGGCCGAACAGATCGAGGCTATTCGCAAAGAAGGTCTGACCGGTCGACAGTTGCGCATGGCACGCCGTGTCGCGATCAAGAACGGGTTTGAGGCGTCATCGGACTATGACGCGGTGCGCCAGCTGCGCGCCGCAGGGATCGATCCGTTTCAACGCAGCTCTGTCCTCGAACTGGTCAAGCCGGACAGCGGCAAGGTCACCGGGCGGCGCGCCGGCAACATCTTACCCGCAGCAACGCCAGAGGTCGGGATCACGGTCACCGGCAGCAAAAGCCAAGAGGTGGCTATCCGCAACGCCGCCGAAATCCGCCAGATTCAGGTTGAGATTGCCAACCGGCGCAAACGCAAGGCGCTGCTTCTTTTTGCCCGGCTTGCCGTCTTTATCTTTCTGCCGACGTTCATGGTGGGCTGGTATTTCTACAATATGGCGACCCCGATGTACGCCACGAAGTCCGAGATCGTGATCCAGCAGGCGCAGCCACAGGGCGGCACGCCCGGTGGCCTCGGTAGCCTGTTTCAGGGCACATCGATGGCCACGCAACAGGACAGCATCGCGGTGCAGTCCTATCTTGCCTCGCGCGAGGCGATGTTGCGGCTCGACGAAGACCATGGGTTCAAGGCGCATTTCAGCGGTGATGACATTGACCCGATCCAGCGGCTTGAACCGGGTGCGACTAACGAAGAAGCCTTCAAGGTGTTCACCGATCAGGTCCAGATCAGCTATGACCCGACCGAAGGTATCATCCGGATGGAGGTGATCGCCGCCGATCCTGTCAAAAGCTATGATTTCTCGCAGGCGCTGATCGGCTATGCCGAGGAACAGGTCGATCAACTGACCAGACGCCTGCGGGGCGACCAGATGCAGGGCGCGCTGGAAAGCTATCAAGAGGCCGAACAACGCCGCGCCGATGCTTTGGCTGAATGGCTGTCCATTCAGCAGGATGTGCAGCAAATCGACGCCACCGGCGAGGCAGCCGCGCGCATGGGGCAGATCAATTCGCTGGAAAGTGAAAAGCAGCGACTGGAACTTGTCCTGCAGTCACGCCTGAACGTCGACCGCCCCAGTCAGGTGCAGGTGCAATCGCTGCGTGACCAGATCGCCAATATTCAGGGCCTGATCGACGAATTGCGCAATGATCTGACTGGCAATGGCGATGGCAGCGGCTCTGTCGCGCTCAACAACACAGAACTGCGCACGGCCGAAGAAAACTATACCTTCCAGACAATGATGGTGCAGCAAGCCCTGACGCAGATGGAAACCGCCCGGATTGAAGCCAACCGGCAGGTGCGTTACCTGTCGCAAAGCGTGAGCCCCGTTATCCCTGACGAGGCAGCCTATCCACGCGCTTTTGAAAACACGGTTCTGGCGTTCCTGATCTTTGCGGGCATCTACCTGTTGATCTCGATCACCGCGTCAGTCCTTCGCGAACAGGTCAGCGCATAATGCATCAGATTGATATCGGCCCCCTGAAGGTCAGCAATGATCTGCCCCTGCTGGTCATCGCCGGCCCCTGCCAATTGGAAAGCACGGATCACTCCCTGATGATCGCCGGCAAAATGGCAGAGGTTTGCGCCGCCCATGGGGCACAGTTCGTCTTCAAAGGCTCTTACGACAAGGCCAACCGCACGTCGCTTGGCGGCAAACGCGGGCTGGGCATGGATGAAGGGCTGAAGGTCATGCAATCAGTCAAGGACAGCATCGGCTGTCCGGTTCTGACGGATATCCATGCGCCAGATCATTGCGGAACCGTCGCTGCCGTCTGCGACGTCATGCAGATCCCGGCCTTCCTGTGTCGGCAAACGGACCTGCTGCTTGCCGCGGGTGAAACCGGTGCCGTGATCAACGTCAAAAAGGGGCAGTTTCTGGCGCCATGGGACATGGCAAATGTTGTCGAAAAGATCGAAAGCACCGGCAACAAACGCATCCTGCTGACGGAACGGGGCGCCTCATTCGGGTATAATACGCTTGTGGCTGACATGCGGTCGCTACCGACCATGGCCAAAACCGGCTATCCGGTTGTGATGGATGCCACCCATTCTGTTCAGCAACCCGGTGGCATGGGCGGCTCATCTGGCGGTCAGCGCGAATTTGCGCCCGTCATGGCGCGGGCGGCGGTGTCACTTGGGATTGCGGCCGTGTTTATCGAAACACATGAAGACCCAGACAACGCACCCTCTGACGGGCCAAACATGATCCCGCTTGATCAGATGGATAGGGTGATCAAAAGCCTGATGGCTTTCGACAAGCTGGCAAAGGCCGACCCACTGCGCGTGTGACAATCCGATTTGCACCGCTAGGTTAGATCGAAAGACCAATCGGAAGACCCAGATGCGCCTCCTCTCTCTGATCCTGATTTGCCTGACACTGGCCTTGCCTGCCCCCGCGCAAGAGGCTGGCGCCACGATCACAACCGAAAACAGCGCCGATCTGGATGCCGCAATCGCCATACGGATCAGGGAAATCCTGCGTGAGCTTGAAGACTACGATGACGTCACCGTCACCGTAAACGAAGGCGTCGTGACCCTGCGCGGCACCGCCACCTCTGTCACCGATGCCGCAGCGCTGGAGCCGCTGGCAACCCGGGTCGAGGGCGTCGTCGCCGTCCGCAATCAGGTGACCGAAACCGCCGATATCGGCGAACGGCTGGACCCGGCGATCGAAAGGTTCCGCGCGCGGGTTGATCAATTGATCATCTTTTTGCCGCTGGCCCTCATCGCCGCGGCGGTAGGTGCGGTGGTCGTCTTCATCGGCTTCATGCTGGCACGGTTGCGGCAACCATGGGAACGGCTCGCGCCCAATACATTCATTGCCGAAATCTACCGCCAGCTGGTGCGGATCGCCTTTGTGATCTTCGCCATTGTCATCGCACTCGATATCCTTAACGCAACCGCATTGCTCAGCACGATCCTTGGTGCGGCAGGCATCATTGGTCTGGCCTTGGGCTTTGCCGTGCGCGACACGGTCGAGAATTTCATCGCCTCGGTCATGCTGTCATTCCGCCAGCCCTTTCGCCCCAACGATACTGTCGAAATCAACGGCGACACCGGCAAGGTCATCCGCCTGACCAGCCGCGCCACGATCCTTCTGTCATTTGATGGCAACCACATCCGCATACCCAATGCGACGGTCTTTAAAAGCCGGATCATCAACTACACCCAGAACGCGGAAATGCGGTTTCAGTTTTCGATCATGGTCGGGCGCGACAGCGATCTTTACACAACCCGCGCCCTTGTGGCCGATACCGTGCAAGACCTGCCGTTTGTACTGACAGAGCCGGAGGCAAGCACATGGATTGAGGCGCTGCATCCCTCCGGCGTCGAACTGATCGTGACAGGCTGGATTGATCAGACCGCGACCTCGCTTGTGCGCGCCAAGGGCGAGGCACTCCGCCACGTCAAATTGGCCCTGCAGGATGCTGGCGTGACAATCCCGGATGCGACACAGTCGATCCAGATCAGCCGCGAAACGCCCCCGGAAGAGAGCACAGCAAGGGAATCGGCGAAGGTCGAAGGCGTGGAAGCAACCGAAGATGCCTCTCTCAAACGGATCGTCAGCGCAGAGCGGGACCAGAAAGAAACCGAAGACCTGCTCGGCGAGGACGGCCCGCAAGAGTAGGCGCATTTCTTTGCAAAACGGGGCTTGAACCGCCCCGCCGATGGCAGTATTCAGCCCCACGCTGCTGGGATGTAGCCAAGTGGTAAGGCAACTGTTTTTGGTACAGTGTACCG
>JAHDGO010000217.1 GCA_020627605.1 Yoonia sp. | reverse complement strand
CGACACTTTTCTTTTCTACGGCTTGAAAAAGCAAGTGTTACGTAACCTGACCGTCCTGAGCCTTACTGCCAACCGCCAACCGAGGAACCTCAAATGAGTACGCAAGAAAGCGAAGCGAAGAAACCAAATCATGTCCGGAACTCGACGGTAATTTTCGCGATTGGGATTTTGGCATTTTTGGGCTGGAACGCATTCGGAGCGGCGCAATGTATGTCGAGGGGTGGTGACATCCAGTTTTCTGGCGTCGGTATTGGCTGTCTTCTAGACTACAGTAATCGCTAAGCCGTACCCATTCCTAGTGGCTCTGGGCTCATCAAACCAGTCACCTGACGAAAAAACCCGCCGCACCAAAGGTGCAGCGGGTCTGTTCAGCCCAACTGGGTCTCTTACTCAGCCGTCAGCAGTGGCGGCTTGTCCTTGCCGCCGGAAATGCGGCCTTGCTGTGGCTCTTCGAATTTCAGGTCCAGCGCGCCTTTCTTGACGCCCACCTTCACGATGCCACCCTTGACCAGCTTGCCGAACAATAGTTCTTCGGCCAGCGGCTTCTTGATGTGTTCCTGAATGACGCGGCCCAGCGGACGCGCACCCATCTTCTCATCATAGCCCTTGTCGGCCAGCCATTCGGCGGCGGCAGGTGTCAGTTCGATATGCACGTTGCGGTCGATCAGCTGCGCCTCAAGCTGCAGCACGAATTTCTCGACCACCTGCATGATCACCGGTTTCGGCAAAGCGCCAAAGCTGATGATCGCGTCCAGACGGTTGCGGAATTCCGGCGTAAATGTCCGCTCAATCGCGGCTGTATCTTCACCGGTCCGTGCTTCACGGCCAAAGCCCAGCGCGTTCTTCGACATTTCCGCCGCACCGGCGTTGGACGTCATGATGATGATCACATTGCGGAAATCGGTGGTCCGCCCGTTGTGATCGGTCAGCTTGCCGTGGTCCATGACCTGCAACAGGATGTTGTAGACATCCGGGTGCGCCTTTTCCATTTCGTCCAGCAGCAGCACGCAATGCGGGTTCTGATCAACACCGTCGGTCAACATGCCGCCCTGATCAAAGCCAACATAGCCCGGAGGCGCGCCAATCAGACGGCTGACCGCGTGCTTTTCCATGTATTCGGACATGTCAAAACGCATCAGTTCCACACCCAGCGTATCGGCCAGCTGCTTTGCAACTTCGGTCTTGCCGACGCCTGTCGGCCCCGCGAACAGATAGTTGCCGATAGGTTTTTCAGGCTCACGCAGACCAGCCCGCGCCAGCTTGATCGCTGACGACAGCGCCTCGATCGCGGCATCCTGCCCGAACACGACGCGCTTGAGCGATTTTTCGAGATCCTTCAGCACCTCGGCATCGTCCTTGCTGACGTTCTTGGGCGGAATGCGGGCGATCTTGGCCACGACATTCTCGATCTCCTTGGCACCGATGGTTTTGCGCCGCTTCGATTCCGTCACCAGATGCTGCGCCGCCCCGGCCTCGTCAATGACGTCAATCGCCTTGTCGGGCAGCTTGCGGTCGTTGATGTAGCGCGCGGACAGCTCCACCGCGGTCTTGATCGCCTCGGCGGTGTATTTGATGCTGTGATGCTCTTCGAAATAGGGCTTGATACCCTGCAGGATCTTGATCGCATCCGGCACCGAAGGTTCCGTCACGTCGATCTTCTGGAACCGGCGGGACAGCGCGCGGTCTTTTTCGAAATGCTGGCGGAACTCTTTGTAGGTGGTCGAGCCCATGCAGCGCAGCTTGCCACCCTGCAGCGCAGGTTTCAGCAGGTTGGAGGCATCCATCGCCCCACCTGAGGTCGCCCCGGCACCAATGACAGTGTGGATTTCGTCGATGAACAGCACCGCATCCGGGTGATTTTCCATCTCTGTCATCACCGCCTTCAGCCGTTCCTCGAAATCACCGCGATAGCGCGTGCCGGCCAGCAGCGCGCCCATATCCAGTGAAAAGATCGTGGCCTTTGACAGCACTTCGGGGGTTTCGCCGTTTACGATCTTGAACGCCAGACCTTCGGCGATGGCGGTCTTGCCCACGCCGGGGTCACCCACCAGCAGCGGGTTGTTCTTGCGGCGGCGGCACAGCACCTGAATGCAGCGTTCTACCTCATGCCCGCGGCCGATCAGCGGGTCGACGTCGCCCTTGGTGGCCTTGGCGTTCAGGTCGACGCAGTATTTGGCCAGCGCGCTTTCCTTTTCCTCGCCATCGTTTGCACCGATGGTTTCGCTTTCCTCGGTGGAGCCTGTGACAGGGCGCGCCTCGCCGAATGCAGGGTCTTTCGCCACACCATGGGCGATGAAATTCACCGCGTCATAGCGGGTCATGTCCTGTTCCTGCAGGAAGTAGGCGGCGTTGCTCTCACGCTCGGCAAAGATGGCGACAAGCACGTTGGCGCCTGTGACCTCTGTCCGGCCAGAGGATTGCACATGGATCGCGGCGCGCTGGATCACGCGCTGGAACGCGGCTGTCGGCACGGCCTCTGACCCTTCGACGTCGGTGATCAGGGTCGCCAGATCATCTTCGATGAAATCTTCCAGATCCTTGCGCAGATCATCCAGATTGACCGAACAGGCACGCATCACGCGGGCCGCGTCCGGTTCGTCGATCAGGGCCAGCAGCAAATGCTCCAGCGTGGCGAGTTCATGTTTGCGCGCATTGGCAAGGGCCAGCGCGCCGTGAATGGATTGCTCTAACGTGGTCGAAAATGATGGCACGTCGCGTGCTCCTTCATATCGGGGGTCGACGCTTGCGGAGGCATCCGTCGACCATGGCCTGTACCCTTTAAAGTTTGGTTTTATTTCCCAAGCTTCAAGGACTTTTTTTCATTTCAGCATCACAAAGCCCGTGAGGGTCGTGATTTGACCGGCATTTCAGCAGTGCAGCACAAGATGTTGGTCAAAATTTGTCTTTGGCTGCGCGGACATGGGCAAACACATCGACATCGCGCGCCTCTGACATGCCAAGGACAGCCTTGAACGCAGGATCATCGGCCCGCAAGAACGGGTTGGTTTGCTTTTCATCCGCAAGGGTGGAAGGCACCGTCGCCTGACCGGCGTCGCGTGCAGTTGTGATTGCCGTGACCCGAGACTTAAGCGCTTGATTTTCAGGATCAAGGGTCTGGGCGAAACGGGCATTGGACAGCGTATATTCATGGCCGGAACAGACGACCGTTTCATCCGGCAACGCGCGCAGTTTCAGCAGGCTGTCCCACATCTGGGCCGGTGTCCCCTCAAACAGCCGTCCACAGCCCATGGCCATCAGGCTGTCAGCCGTAAAGACCAGCGCCGCGCCCGGCATGTGAAAGGCGATATGGCCCACGGTATGACCTGAAACATCGATCACATCTGTCTTTTGGCCGCAGACGGTGATGGTGTCGCCCTCAACCACGGCAAGGTCCAGTGCAGGCATGCGATGGGCGTCTGCCGCGGCACCGACGACCCGAGCCTGACCGCGCAAGGCGTCCACACCATCAACATGATCAGGGTGATGATGGGTCAGCAGAATATCGGTCAGCACCCACCCCCGCGCATCCAGTGCGGCCTGAATGGGGGCCGCCTCTGGCGCGTCGATCAGGGCGGTCTGGCCGCTGGCCGCATCATGGACCAGAAAGGCGTAGTTGTCAGACAGGCAAGGCACCGTGACCAGTTCAACGCCGGATGTCTTTGTCATGGCAATACGCCCCCCGCTTGATATGCTGCTGCCATAGCTTTGCCGAAGGGGCCGCAAACCGCAATGCATCTCGACGTGCTGGATCTGCGAAAGTTCTATTACCGCAGCGCGCTGGGGCGGGCTGCGCAAAAGGTGATCCGGGATGAGCTGACGACGCTCTGGCCAGAGGCGAAGGGGCAGATGGTCGTCGGCTTCGGCTTTGCCGTGCCCCTGTTGCGGCCATTCCTGAAGGATGCGCGCCGGGTGATCGGGCTGATGCCGGGACCGCAGGGCGTGATGCCATGGCCACCTGACGGACAGAACACGGCGGTCCTGTGCGAAGATACGCTCTGGCCGATTGAGACAGGCCATGTGGACAAGCTGGTAATGCTGCACGGGCTGGAAACGACAGAACACCCCTCTGCCCTGCTGGACGAGGCCTGGCGCGTGCTGGGCCCCGGCGGGCGGGCGGTCTTTATCGTGCCGAACCGGGCCGGGCTCTGGTCACGCTCTGACCGGACGCCGTTCGGGTTCGGGCGACCCTATACGCTGGGCCAACTGGAGGCGCAGTTGCGCAAACACCGGTTTGTGACGGAACGGACCATGTCGGCGCTGTATCAGCCGCCATCGGCCCGGAAAATCTGGCGGAAATCAGCAGGGTTTCTGGAACGGCTGGGCCACAACATGCCCGTCGTGGTCGCCGGTGGCGTGCTG
>JAHDGO010000216.1 GCA_020627605.1 Yoonia sp. | reverse complement strand
GCCGACCAGCACGTCGAAGGCGCCGAGGCGCAGGTCGCGGATGATCTCGATCCGTTCAATTGTATCAATGTCGCTGTGCATGTAGCGGACCTTGATCCCCTGTTCGTGCATGTATTCGGTCAGATCCTCGGCCATGCGTTTGGTCAGTGTGGTGACCAGTGTGCGATAGCCGTCTGCGGCCACTTTGCGCACCTCGTCCAAAAGGTCATCGACCTGCATATCCACGGGGCGGATTTCAATCTCCGGGTCGATCAACCCGGTGGGGCGGATGATCTGTTCGGTGAAAACACCGCCGGTTTGTTCAAGCTCCCACGCCGCGGGGGTGGCTGAGACAAAGACAGATTGCGGGCGCATGGCGTCCCATTCTTCAAACTTGAGCGGGCGGTTGTCCATGCAGGAGGGCAGGCGGAACCCGTGTTCGGCCAGCGTGAATTTGCGCCGGTAGTCGCCTTTGTACATGCCGCCGATCTGCGGGACGCTGACGTGGCTTTCATCAGCAAAGACGATGGCATGGTCAGGGATGAACTCGAACAGGGTGGGGGGCGGTTCGCCCGGCGCGCGGCCGGTCAGGTAACGCGAATAGTTTTCGATGCCGTTGCACACACCTGTCGCCTCCAGCATCTCAAGATCGAAATTCGTGCGCTGCTCCAGCCGCTGCGCCTCCAGCAGTTTGCCATCGGCGACAAGCTGATCCAGCCGGATGCGCAGTTCCTTTTTGATGCCGATAATGGCCTGCTGCATGGTCGGGCGCGGCGTCACGTAGTGGCTGTTGGCGTAGATACGGACCTTTTCGAAGGTGTCGGTCTTTTCGCCGGTCAGCGGGTCGAATTCAGTGATGTTTTCCAGCTCTTCGCCGAAGAAGGACAGTTTCCATGCGCGGTCGTCCAGGTGGGCTGGCCAGACCTCCAGGCTGTCACCACGCACCCGGAAGGTGCCGCGCTGGAAGGCCTGATCGTTGCGGCGGTATTGCTGGGCGATCAGGTCGGCCATGATCTTGCGCTGGTCATACTCGCGGCCCACGTGAATGTCCTGAGTCATGGCGCCATAGGTTTCCACCGACCCGATGCCGTAGATGCAGGACACCGAGGCGACGATGATGACGTCGTCCCGTTCCAAAAGCGCCCGCGTGGCCGAATGGCGCATGCGGTCGATCTGTTCGTTGATCTGGGATTCTTTCTCGATATAGGTGTCCGACCGGGCAACGTAGGCCTCTGGCTGGTAGTAATCGTAGTAGCTGACGAAATATTCGACGGCGTTGTCGGGAAAGAACCCTTTGAATTCACCGTAAAGCTGGGCGGCGAGGGTCTTGTTTGGCGCAAGGATGATCGCCGGGCGTTGCGTCTCCTCAATCATCTTGGCCATGGTAAAGGTCTTGCCGGTGCCTGTGGCCCCCAGCAGCACCTGATCACGTTCCCCGTTTACGATCCCCTCTGACAGCTCTTTGATTGCCGTGGGCTGATCGCCCGCCGGCTCAAAATCCGTCTTCAGGACAAACCGTTTGCCGCCTTCCAGCTTTTCGCGGGTTTTGACGTCAGGGGCGGGGTTGGACAGATATTGATGCGGATCGGTGGCGGTGTCGGCCATGGGGCGCTTTCCTTTGGGGATGACCCATAGTTGATGTGTTGGGCGCGACCTTCAAGCCCTGCTCCTGACAGGATGTGTCAGCAGGGTTGCGGCAAAAAGGCGCCGCGCTTGCAGGAATTGTGAATTTACCAAGATTAACGGCTGGGCTAGGTTGCCGGGACGATCCCGAGGGGCCCCTATTGTCGATGCGTATCAGTGCCATTTTTCTTTGTCTCGCCTGCTTTGCGACCCCGGTCGCGGCGGCTGAAATCCTGTTTCAGTCGCCCTCTGGCAATATCCAGTGCCAGATGAGCGATGAGACCGATGCGCTGGCCCGCTGTGATTTGTCGGTGACCCGGCAAACCTATACCGAGCGTCCGGCCTCTTGCGATGGCGATTGGGGGACGTCTTTTGTCGTGCGCCAAAGCGGGCCGGGGGATCTGAATTGCGCTGTGGCGACGCTGGATGGCGATGGCGCGGTGGTGCTGCCTTATGGGGCCAGTCTGGGGTTTGCCGGTATCCAGTGCAGGTCAGAGCCGTCCGGTGTCACCTGCATCAACCGGCAGGGCGGTGGCTTTGTCGTGCGTCGGTCTGAACAGCGGGTGTTCTGAAGCGCGCCCCGTCGGGCAACCGGTTGACTGTGCTGCGCGAAAGCCTACCGTCCGGCCCGACCCATTCCGCGAAAGGCTGATCCCATGTCCGACCATATTGACCCCGCAAAGCTTGACCGTCTGGCAGAGGTGGCCGTGCGCACCGGCGTGAACCTGCAACCCGGGCAGGATCTGGTGATCACTGCACCGATGGCGGCCCTTGATCTGGTGCGCCGCATCACTGTCCATGCCTATAAGGCGGGGGCGGGGATCGTGACGCCGTTCTTCAATGATGATGCGATCACGCTGGCCCGCTATGAACATGCGCGCGATGAAAGCTTCGACCGTGCGCCGAACTGGCTCTACGAGGGGATGGCCGCCGCCTTCAAAGGGGGTGCCGCGCGCATGGCGATCACGGGCGATGATCCGATGCTTTTGGCGGAACAGGACCCTGCCAAGGTGGCGCGCCTGAGCAAGGCCACATCAATTGCAGCGAAACCTGCCATGAACCCGATCGTGGGGTTTGAGGTGAACTGGAATATCGTGGCCTTTCCGGGTGCCGCATGGGCCGCGCAGGTCTATCCTGATCTGCCGGTGGAAGAGGCGCAGGGCAAACTGATGGATGCGATCTATGCCGCCTCGCGTCTTGATGGCGATGACCCTGTTGCCAACTGGGCGGATCATTCGGCCAACCTGCGCAAGCGGGTGGACTGGCTGAACGCGCAGAATTTTGACGCACTGCATTACACCGGCCCCGGCACCGACCTGCATCTGGGGCTGGCAGAGGGGCACATCTGGAAAGGCGGGGCCTCGCCCGCACTGAACGGGGTCGTTTGCCAGCCGAATATTCCGACCGAAGAGGTCTTTACCTGCCCCCATGCCTATAAGGTCGAGGGAACCGTGGCGGCCACCAAACCGCTGGCGCATCAGGGCAATGTGATTGCGGACATCGCGGTACGGTTCGAGGCTGGCAAGATTGTCGAGGCGACGGCCAGCAAAGGCGAGGATATCCTGCGCCAGTTGCTGAATACCGACGACGGCGCCAGCCGGATTGGCGAGGTTGCGTTGGTGCCGCACTCCAGCCCGATCAGTCAGTCGGGCACGTTGTTTTACAATACCCTGTTTGACGAGAACGCATCCTGCCATATCGCGCTGGGCCAATGCTATGCCGATACGATTGAGGGCGGTTCAGAGCTGTCACCCGAAGAGCTCAAGCAGAAGGGTGGCAACCAGAGCATCATCCACGTTGACTGGATGATGGGGTCTGACGCGGTGGACATCGACGGTATCACCAAAACCGGCGAGCGTGTGCCTGTCATGCGTGCGGGGGAATGGGCGTCGTGAGACCGCGTCGCGCTGCAGTGCCCGCCTGAACCGTGGATGAGTTGGCCGGGGATCAAGTGCGACCCGCTGCAAGGTGGTTTGGCGATGGGTTTTTGAGCTGAACCCCGTTTTGTGCTATCCGGTGTGAGGGGTGCGCCCTGTTATTGCGCACTGGGGACCACGTCATGAGTGAAATGGATATCGCGCTATCGGCGCTGTCGAACCAGAAGATTTTTCTGTCGTACAGGAGCCGTGACGAACCGGAAGTGCATGGGCTGAGCGTGCTTCTGACCAATCTGGGCAGCCATGTCACCAAGATGGGCGATTTTCCTGCGGGTCGTTGGGCAGACTACATTTATGACAGTCTGGAAGCATCCGACACGCTTCTGATTTACCTGTCACGTGGACCTGACGCATCACGCTTGCGGCGGGCCGCCGCAACAGTTGCGCGTGGCTTTGGGAAGGCGTTCAAAGCGTTGACGCGACGGCCGAAGGAACCCGAAGACTGGATTCGCGAGGAGTTCGAACATTTCCGGGCCCTCGACGGTGATGACCGCAAAATCGTCATCTACGCGGAAAAAGATGCAGAAAGGCCGGACTATCTGAAAGATCAGCAGATGCATTTTTATGTCTCGCAACTGACCGAAATTCGCGAAAAATGGAACCAGCTGAAGCAGGACAAGGTGAGTGCAGACGATGCCCGCCGGATCATCATTGATGACCTGAAGTCCCATGGTGTCAATCTGGACCCGAAGTCGAGTGCCGCCATCTTTGATATGTTTGGCGTGCAAGGTCTGCGGTCGGCGCTGCGTTACATCTGGTTCTCGATCCGGCAGCCGATTGCCTATGCCCCGCTAGTGGCTGTCGCTCTGCTTGCCATGGCGCTGATGTTTCAGGCGGG
>JAHDGO010000215.1:4018-4390 GCA_020627605.1 Yoonia sp. | reverse complement strand
GATCCGCTGATCGTGCATCCGGATATTCGCCGCAACCTTATGGACCAGAAGTCTTTCGTCGAAGGCGCACGCGCGTTCACTTTCTGGGGTGCTTACCTGATCGACCGGGCGCACAAGAACCAGGATGCCGATGCTGACGGTCTGATCTCGCTGATGACACCTGTCATCAAAGGGTTCCTGACCGACAAGGGCTTTGAATATGCGACCGCCGCACAGCAGGTCTATGGCGGGCACGGCTATATCGAGGAATGGGGCATGTCCCAATATGCCCGCGACGCCCGGATCGCCATGATCTATGAAGAATGGCGTGCAGGCGCTTGTTCTGGTGGGACGCAAGCTCGGATGGCGGCAAGCTTGTCATGGCCTTCTTTG
>JAHDGO010000215.1:0-4008 GCA_020627605.1 Yoonia sp. | reverse complement strand
GATCGCCATGATCTATGAAGGCGCCAATGGCGTGCAGGCTCTTGATCTGGTGGGACGTAAGCTCGCGCAGGATGGCGGCAAGCATGTCATGGCCTTCTTTGAGATGGTGAAGACCTTCATCAAGGAAAACGAAGGCAACGAGGCGCTGAACAAAGACTTCCTAATGCCGCTCAAAGCTGCATCCAAGGATTTGCAGGCCGCTGGCATGTACTTCATGCAGAACGGCATGAAGAACCCCAACAATGCGCTGTCGGGCTCTTATGACTTCATGCACATGATGGGCCATGTCTGCCTTGGCCTGATGTGGGCACGCATGGCCAAAGCCGCCATGGAAGCCCTTGAAGGCGGCGCGTCTGACGTAGCGTTCTATGAAACAAAGCTGGCAACCGGGCGTTACTACATGGCGCGCCAGTTGCCTGCGACATCCATGCATCTGGCCCGGATCAACACCGGGGCCGATACAGTGATGGCGCTGGACGCAACTAACTTCTAAGTTGTGCCAAAGGCGTGCCGATTCAGGCGCGCCTTTGGCTGACAGTCCGCTGGCCAGACTGTCGCAAATATGGGTTGGGAGGCCTTGAAGATGACGATGAAACTGCACTGCTTCGGCGAAAGCGGGAATGCTTACAAGGCCGCTCTGACACTGACACTGGCAGAGGAAGCGTGGGAGCCGGTCTTTGTCGATTTCTTCAAGGGTGCCACCCGCGCGCCAGAGTTTCGCGCCCTCAACGTCATGGGCGAAGTCCCCGTGCTGGAGGACGGCACCACAGTGCTGACCCAATCGGGCGTCATTCAGGATTACATCAGTTCCAAGACAGGCAAGCTTGGCGGCCGCTCTGCCGATGAACGCCGCGAGGTTCTGCGCTGGATGTTCTTTGACAACCACAAGGTCAGTGGCGTTGCAGGCCCATTGCGGTTCAACATGAACTTCCTGCCTGACGACAAGCGCAATGCAGATGTGAACGGCTTTATGGCCATGCGGCTCGCCTCGGCGCTGAAGGTCATGGACACCCATCTGGACGGGCGCGACTGGCTCGCCGCAGACCAGATCACCATCGCCGACATCGCTTGTGCGGGCTACCTTTTCTACACCGAAGGTTTCACCTTCGACCGCGCAGAATACCCCAACATCAACCGCTGGCTTGACGCGATCGCAGATCAGCCCGGCTGGAAACACCCCTATGACATGATGCCGCGCGCCCTGGGCGCGCAGGCTTAACCGGAGAGAAAAGTATGACCGAAGCCTATATCTATGACGCTGTGCGCACACCGCGTGGCAAGGGCCGCAAAGACGGCAGCCTGCATGAGGTGACATCGGCCCGCCTGTCCGCTGGCGTGCTTAACAACCTCAAGGAACGTAACGGGCTGGAAGGTCACGCCGTCGAAGATGTGATCTGGGGCAACGTCACGCAAGTGGGCGAGCAGGGCGGCTGTCTGGCACGCACGGCCGTTCTGGCCTCTGACCTTGATCAGCGTATTCCGGGCCTTGCCATCAACCGCTTCTGTGCCTCTGGCATGGAAGCAGTGAATCTGGCAGCCAATCAGGTCAAAGGTGGTGCCGGTGGTGCCTATATCGCCGGTGGTGTGGAAATGATGGGCCGTGTCGCCATGGGCAGCGACGGCGCGGCGATTGCCGTTGATCCATCCATCGCGATGGACACATATTTCGTGCCGCAGGGTATTTCCGCAGATATCATTGCCACGGAATACGGTTTCAGCCGCGATGATGCTGACCAGCTGGCCATGGAAAGCCAGAAACGGGCAAAACAGGCGTGGGATGAAAAGCGGTTTGAAAAATCAATCGTCGCCGTCAAGGACGTCAACGGCCTGCCCATTCTGGAGCATGACGAATACATGCGCCCCGGCACAGACATGCAGTCGCTGGGTGGGCTGAACCCTGCTTTCCAGCAGATGGGTGAGGTCATGCCCGGCTTCGATAAAGTCGCGCTGATGAAGTACCCGCATCTGGAAAAGATCAACCACATCCACCACGCCGGAAACTCGTCCGGCATTGTGGACGGTGCGGCGGGCCTGCTGATCGGCTCCAAGGAATGGGGCGAGGCCAACGGTCTGAAACCCCGCGCCCGGATCAAGGCCACCGCCAAGATCGGCACCGATCCCACCATCATGCTGACCGGCCCCGTGCCGGTGACCGAAAAGATCATGCAGGACAGCGGCATGAGCATCAGCGACATCGATTTGTTTGAGGTCAATGAAGCGTTTGCATCTGTCGTGCTACGTTTCATGCAAGCCTTTGACGTTGATGACAGCGTCGTCAACGTCAACGGCGGTTCCATTGCCATGGGCCACCCGCTGGGCGCGACAGGTGCCATCATCATCGGCACCCTGCTGGATGAGCTGGAGCGCACCGGCAAAGGGACCGGACTTGCCACACTTTGCATCGCCTCTGGCATGGGGGCTGCAACAATTATCGAAAGGGTATAATCGCCATGGCGCATGAAATGCAGATCGCGGCCAGTGACGTGTCACAGGCATTGCTCGACATTACCGGAGAGGCTCTCCTCTCCGGCGACTTCGACGCCTTCGCTTCTGTTTTCCATGTGCCCCAATACATGGCGACGATGGCTGGACAGGTCTACATGGAAACCCAGGACGACATGCGCCGCGCCTTCAACGAAATGCACAATCACTTCAAAAGTGTCGGTGCCACCGATCTTGCCCGCAAATGCATTTCGGCCGAATACAAAACGCCGACCCGCATCGAGGCGACGCATGAAGGCGAAGTGTTGCGCAATGGCAAACGCCTGAACGGCCCCTACCCCGGGTTTTCAATCCTCGAACGGATTGATGGATCATGGAAGGTGACCGGCAGCGAATATGCCCTCGAACCCGATGATGCACAGGCACGCGCCATTGCCCGCGCCGACAAGAAATATCGCACCGACACCACAGCATAAACCGCCTGATGGCGGCCCCGACAACAAGGACGAAGACATATGACCGATTTCACCATGAGCACAGACGCCGATGGCGTTGCCACCATCCTCTGGGACACAGTTGGCAAATCCATGAACGTGATGAACCTGCCAGCCTGGGACGATCTGGAGGCATTGGTTGATCAGGCGCTTGCCGACGAGGCCGTCAAAGGTGTCATCATCACATCCGGCAAACCCGGCAGCTTTGCCGGTGGTATGGACCTGAACGTCATTGCCAAGATGAAGGAAATGGCTGGCGACAATCCTGCCAAGGGCCTTTTTGACGGCATCATGAACGCCCATCGCATCATGCGCAAAATCGAACGCGCAGGCATGGACCCCAAGACCAACAAAGGCGGCAAGCCGATTGCGGCTGCCCTGCCCGGCACAGCACTCGGCATCGGTCTGGAAATCCCGCTGTCCTGCCATCGCATTTTTGCGGCTGACAATCCCAAGGCCAAGATCGGCCTGCCAGAGATCATGGTCGGCATCTTTCCGGGCGCTGGCGGCACCACCCGCCTATCGCGCAAGCTGGGTGCGATGGGCGCGTCACCCCTGCTGCTGGAAGGCAAGTTGAACGACCCGAAAAAGGCTAAGGCCGCCGGTGTCGTGGATGAGGTCGTGCCAGCCGACGAATTGCTTGCCAAAGCCAAGGCGTGGGTCCTTTCGGAACCCAACATCGTCAAGCCATGGGATGAGAAAGGCTACAAGATGCCCGGCGGCGCGCCCTATCATCCTGCCGGTTTCATGACCTTCGTCGGTGCCTCTGCCATGGTCAACGGCAAGACCCAGGGTGCTTACCCTGCCGCCAAGGCGCTGCTGTCAGCCGTCTATGAGGGCGCGCTGGTGCCATTCGACACCGCACTGAAGATCGAGGCGCGCTGGTTCACCAACGTGCTGATGAACCCATCCTCCTCTGCCATGATCCGCAGTCTTTTCATCAACAAAGAAGCGCTGGAGAAAGGTGCCAACCGCCCCGAGGCTCCAGACCAGAAAGTCCAGAAGGTCGGCATCATCGGCGCAGGCATGATGGGTGCAGGCATCGCGCTGGTCTCGGCGCTTGCAGGGATTG
>JAHDGO010000214.1 GCA_020627605.1 Yoonia sp. | reverse complement strand
GCGGGTCGATGGCAGCAGTCGTGCGCAATACGGCAACACTCAGCGACGAGGACCGGGCCGCCATCGCGGCCTACCTCAAGGCGATCCCGGCAGTCGGTGACGGCAACTAGCCGTGTTTGGCTTGCCTTGCGGCCTGCAGGCGGGCGAAATCTTCGCCAGCGTGATAGGATGAACGTGTCAGCGGTGTCGCCGACACCATCAGGAAACCTTTGCCGAACGCCGCTTTTTCATAAGCTGCGAATTCCTCCGGGGTAACAAAACGGTCAACCTTGTGGTGCTTTGGGGTGGGCTGCAGGTATTGGCCGATGGTCAGAAAATCGATATCGGCGGCGCGCATATCCTCCATCACCTGAATGACGGCCTGTTTGTCTTCGCCAAGCCCCACCATGATGCCCGATTTGGTAAACATCGTCGGATCAAGCTCTTTCACCCGCTGAAGCAGGCGGAGGGAGTGGAAATAACGCGCACCCGGCCGCACCTCTGGATAAAGGCCCGGCACGGTTTCAAGGTTGTGGTTGAAGACGTCCGGACGTGCCTCAACAACGACCTCCAACACCTTGGGATCGCAGCGGATAAAGTCGGGCGTCAGAATTTCGATCGTTGTGCCCGGCGACTGACGGCGGACGGCGCGAATTGTCTGGGCGAAATGTTCCGCCCCGCCGTCTTCAACATCATCGCGGTCGACAGATGTGATTACCACATGGTTCAGGCCAAGTTTCTTGACCGCATCGGCCACGCGCCCTGGCTCAAACACATCAAGCGCCTCTGGCGGTTTGCCGGTGGCGATATTGCAAAAGGTGCAGGCGCGGGTGCAGACCTCGCCCATGATCATCATCGTGGCGTGACCCTGGCTCCAGCATTCGCCGACGTTGGGACAACCGGCCTCTTCGCAGACCGTGACCAGCTTATGCTCGCGCATGATGTCGCGGGTTTGCTTGTAACCCTCCGACGTGGGGGCCTTTACCCTGATCCAGTCCGGTTTTTTCGGCTGCGGCGCGTCAGGGCGGCGCTGCTTTTCAGGGTGCCGCTGGGCGGGGATTTTCAGATCGCGGGTGGGCATGTGACAGCTCCATCTGGTGTTGCCCCTTACCTAACGTCCCACCCCTGCAATGTCCAACGACGGCGCGCAGTGACATGGCGGGGCTGCATCCGCTGCATAGCCTAGCCGATCATCGGGCCAAAGCGCCCTTGCGTGTCATCGTAATGGCGCTTCAGTCGTTGCAGGGCGATCCGCAAAACGATCTTTCCGGATCGGGCTGACCATCCCATCGCCTTTTCAGTGTGTTCCAGTCCTTCCAGAAAGCAGCAGCAGCGCAAGACAACATCACCGAGGCCCGGCCCAAGGTCTGCCAGCGCATCCTTGATCCGGTTAAGGGCATCCAGCGCGGCCTTAGGCGCATTGGGTAACGGCAAGGGATCCTGACCGCGGGTCAGCCCCTCCCACCCGTCAAAGCCGCTCATCCCGACCTCGACCAGTTCATAATCCTCGCGCAGACGCTCCCCCGCTGCGACCAGATCGCGTGGCAGGAAGGGCTGACCGCTCCGGTCCTTGCGGCGCGACAGGCCGATCAGCGGGCTTTCGGTCGCGATGTGACGGTGCTGCGGGCGCGTGATCCCTTCGATGGCGGCAATGTCCCATGCCGCGTCGTCGTCGGGGTCAGTATGGCGTTCGGCAAAACCACTGGCGCGGTTTTCATCCTGCGCGGTCAGACGGCGCAAGGCGGCCCGCCCGGCATTGGTGATGAAATAGCGCGCGATGCGGCTATCGGGTTCCGGGCAGGTGATCCAGTCTTTCAACGCCATCGCCTGAGCGATCTGACGATCCACCAGGGCCGTGCGCACCTGCTCTCCGGCGTCGGTCAGCCTCACAACAACAGCTGTTTCCATCTCTGCCGCGATGGCCAACAGGGCACCCTGCTCACACAGGCGGCGCAAAATGCGCTTGGCATCCTGATCAATCTCATCCTGCGTCAGGCTGACAGGACGTGCGGTTTCACTCTTGAAACACTCGACATTCATGCGTTTCGTCTCCCTTTCCTTGGCTAATGACCGGGCAACCATATGTGTCGACAACATCCGCAAGGCTGAATCGACCAACGGGTCGTCGCGACGCCCTTCAAACCGGCGAACCTGCCGCAAAACCGTTGACGGATGGCAGTTACCGGCCCGCGCAAGCGCACGGATCGAAAGGCCGGCCTCTGTATGTACAATGTAGTTTCGCGCTGCCTCGGGAACCCATGGCGGAAAAGCCTGCGATGCGGTCGGCCCCAAGGGTGTCGTCATGGCGGTTTTCCTTCCTGTCGGCAGAGCAATCAAGCGATCTGACTTGGCCACGGGTATAGCGCAGCCTTATACTACCTGAGCGTGTATAGTTAATTGATGGTTAACGGCACTCTCGGCACGTCAACCATTCTTTCTAAAAGATAAACAATTCTAACCGCAGCGTTCGGATCGCTGCCGATTTGGGCAACACCCGCCTAGGTTGTGTCACAGTTGTGCCGAATTCTGAAACCGCAAAGAGGCCCAGATGCTTGATATTCACCAACGGATTGCCACCCTGAAACGCCCGACCCTTCTGGCGCGCGCCGCACGTTTTGGTGTTGATGACTACCGGCGCGAGGTGCATCTGCGCCGCCTTCTGGCAACCGACACCCTGCCCCGCCACGGTGCCGCAATCATGCAATTGCTGGAGCTTGAGGAAAATATGAATACCAGACGCCGCGCCAGCACCGGTGACTATAGCCCCGCGCACCATATCGAGCTGTTGATAGCGCTGTTGGGCGAGGCGCAGTTGATGCGCGCCACCGCCATGCGCAGTGTCTAGGCCCTAGCCAAAGGCATCGGGCATGCTGGCCTTCTTTTCGGCCACATAGGCCCGCAAGCGGCCTTCAATCTCTGGGTCAAGTGCGGGTTGCTGGTAGGTGTCCAGCAGTTTGGCCACCCGTGCGGATGCCAGTGTCTGCGTATCACGCGCGCCTTCTTCGTCCCAAGTTTCAAACGGCTTGTAGTCCAGCAGGTCCGACCGCCAGAAGGCCGATTTGAAGTTGGCTTGGGTATGCGCGCACCCCAGATAGTGCCCGCCTGGACCCACCTCGGCAATCGCGTCCATTGCCTGCCCGTTCTCGTCCATCTCCACGCCTTTGGCGAAGTGGTGCAGGATGCCGAGTTGATCTGCGTCCATCACAAATTTCTCGAAAGAGGCGACAAGCCCGCCTTCCAGCCAACCACAGCTATGCAGCATGAAGTTCACGCCGGACAAAAGGCCCATCTGCAGACTGTTGGCGGTTTCATAGGCCGCCTGCGCATCTGGCAGCTTCGACCCGCAGAACGACCCGGCAGAGCGGTAGGGCAGCCCAAGCCGCCGCGCCAATTGCCCCGCGCCATAGGTGATATGCGCAGCCTCTGGCGTGCCAAAGGTCGGCGCGCCGGAATTCATGTCGATCGACGTCACAAACGTCCCCATCACAACTGGCGATCCGGGGCGGATCAGCTGGCTGTAAGCCACGCCCGCCAGAACCTCTGCCAGGACCTGCGTCAGGGTGCCAGCAACCGACACCGGCGCCATCGCCCCGCCAACGATGAAGGGACTGATGATCGATGCCTGGTTATGGGCGGCAAACACCTCCAGTGCGCCCATCATGATGCTGTCGAACGTCAGCGGAGAGTTGATGTTGATCAGCGAGGTCATGACCGTGTTGTCGCGCACAAAGTCTTTGCCGAACAGGATCTCGCACATCTCGATGCTGTCCTGCGCGCGGCTGGGTTCAGTCACTGACCCCATGAAGGGCTTGTCGCTGTAGACCATATGGGCCAGCAGCATATCGAGGTGGCGCTTGTTGACAGCCACATCCGTCGGTTCGCAAACTGTACCACCGGAATGGTGCAGCCATTTCGACATATATCCAAGCTTCACGAATTTTTCGAAGTCAGCCATGGTGGCATAACGACGGCCCCCTTCGGCGTCGCGCACAAATGGCGGGCCATAAACCGGGGCCAGCACCAGATTTTTGCCACCAACAACCACGTTCCGTTCCGGGTTGCGGGCATGCTGTGTGTACTCTGAAGGCGCCGTGGCGCAAAGCTTGCGGGCCAGTCCGCGCGGAATGCGTACACGTTCGCCATCAACCTCGGCACCTGCCGCTTTCCACCGTTCAAGCGCTGCGGGGTTATCAACGAAGTTCACGCCGATCTCGGCCAGCACCGTTTCCGCATTGGCTTCGATGACATCCAAGGCCGCTTCGGTCAGAACCTCATAGTTGGGAACGTTGCGCTCGATGTATTTTGCGGTCGCGACACTGACCGCTGTCCGCTCTGCCCGGCGTGCCGCACCGCCGCCGCCACGACCGCGCCGCCCCGCTTTGACTGCTGCATCCGACATGGCGCTTCCCCTCATTAACCTG
>JAHDGO010000213.1 GCA_020627605.1 Yoonia sp. | reverse complement strand
GGTTGACCTGATCATGCCAGAGCCTGGCACCTTTAACCTTGCCGCTGCGGCTATTGCGCTTGTGGCGGGTGCACTGCTGCTATGTCGGCACTGGCCGCTGCCGCTGGTCCTGCTTATTTCTGCATCGCTCGGACTGCTGATACAGGTCACAACCGCCAGCATCTGACCACCCCCCTTTTCACCCCCATCGAATCCCGTATGGTGAAGACAGGTTCGGAGGCCCAGGAACGTGACAGAGAGTACCATCGACTACGGCAACCTGATGCACAGCGCCATGCGTGGGCTGATCCAGCGTGTTCTGCTTGGTGTCCAGAAAGATGGGCTTCCCGGCAACCACCATTTCTTTGTCACCTTCGACACGATGCATCCGGATGTGGAAATCGCCGACTGGCTGTCAGACCGGTATCCCGGCGAAATGACGATCGTGATCCAGCACTGGTTCGCTGATCTGGATGTGACCGATGACGGCTTTACCATCACGCTGAACTTTGGCGACAACCCAGAAACGCTCTACGTGCCCTATGACGCGATCAAGACGTTCGTCGATCCCTCTGTCGAATTTGGATTGCGGTTTGAAACGCAGGATGACGGTGGTGACAACGTGGCCCTTGGCGAAGACGCCGTAGAAGCCCCGATGGACGAAATGGTCGAACCGGAGCCCGAAGACGACGCCCCGAAAGAGGCAGAGGTCGTCAGCCTCGACCAGTTTCGCAAGACCTAGGACCGCATGAAACGGTTGAAAAACCGTCCTTTGACCAGCCACGCCGTGCCAAAGGCCATCAGCGCGGCCCATTCCCCGTAAAGCACAACGCGCTGTGAAAAGAGCGGCGAGAATGACGGCATAAAGCTCAGCCCGATCACCACCATTGCGGCACCGATGACAAGGGCGCAGACCAGATAAATCCGGTTGCGGGCGATTTTGACGGCGCGCAACGCGCCAGTGTCCGGGTCGCGGTCTTTCTTGCCGGGACGGCGAAAAACGACCGCGCAGAAATAGAACATGATCGCAAAGAGGATGATCGCTGCGCCGTAGTGTACCATGCCGACACCCGGAAACAGCTGAAACGCGGTTCTGAAGGCAACAATGGGTGATCCGGCCTCAACCACGCCAAAAATGCGCGCGTTGAATTGATCAACAGTGCAGCCCGGCCCCTCTGTCGGGAATACCGCCACAATCAGCCCGGCCAGCCCTGCAACGGTCGCCAGATTGCGCACGCTGCGCGCCTCTGCCCGGTAAGAGGCCAGCAGCGTACCGATAAAGGCGAGCGTCATGACAAAGATCACACCGGCCCGCTGGCTGTAGTAATAGTGGCTGAGACTGTCGCGAAAGCAGGGAAACGGGGCGTACCAATCCACCAGTATAACCGCTGGCGGCAGCAGGATCGCCGTCAGCCCGACCACGGAAATCAACATGCGCTGGCCATGCAACGCGACCTCTTCGCTGGGGCTGACCCAGTTGGGATCAAAGGGTTTTGCCTTTCTCGGGTCGAGGCCGATCATGGTAAATATCCTTTCTGAAATGCCGGTATTTCAACATGAACAGGTGCCTTTGTCATCAATTGCCTTCACAGACGCGATTGGCTATCCCTGCAGGCAAATCACGATCACAAGGTATATTTTCATGACTGCGACCCGCACAGAAACCGACAGCTTTGGCCCTTTGGACGTTCCAGCGGATCGGTACTGGGGCGCGCAGACACAACGCTCTATCATGAACTTTCCGATCGGCTGGGAAAAACAGCCTGTGGCCATCGTCCGTGCGCTTGGCGTCATCAAACAGGCCTGCGCCATCGCCAATAAGGAGCGTGGCAAGCTGGACCCAGAGCTGGCCGATGCGATGATCACCGCCGCATCAGAAGTGGTGGCAGGCAAGCTTGATGATCATTTCCCACTTGTGGTCTGGCAGACAGGGTCCGGCACCCAATCCAACATGAACGCAAACGAAGTGATCTCAAACCGTGCGATTGAGATTTTGGGTGGTGAGATTGGGTCAAAGACACCTGTCCACCCCAACGATCATTGCAACATGGGGCAATCCTCTAACGATACATTCCCCACGGCCATGCATATCGCCGTGGCAACAACCGCGCGGGATGTGTTGTTGCCGGGGCTTGAGAAACTGCATGGTGCGCTGGCCGCCAAGGCCGAAGAATTCGCCGATATCATCAAGATCGGGCGCACCCACACCATGGACGCGACACCGCTGACACTGGGGCAGGAATTTTCCGGTTACACCCATCAGGTCGCGATGGGCATCCGGCGGGTGAAGGCCGCGCTGCCAGCCATCTATGAACTGGCGCAGGGCGGTACGGCTGTCGGCACTGGCCTGAACACGCCAAAGGGCTGGGGTGAGACAGTGGCAGGGCATATGGCTGACATCACAGGCCTGCCCTTTGTCACCGCCCCCAACAAGTTTGAGGCGCTGGCCGCCCATGACGCCCTTGTCGAAATGTCTGGCGCGTTGAAAACCGTCGCAGCCAGCCTTTACAAGATCGCCGCTGACATCCGCATGCTCGGCTCTGGCCCGCGCTGCGGACTGGGCGAGCTGATGCTGCCAGAGAACGAACCGGGGTCGTCAATCATGCCCGGCAAGGTGAACCCCACGCAGGTCGAGGCGATGACGCAGGTCTGCGCCCATGTCATGGGCAACGATGCCGCCGTCGGCTTTGCAGGCTCTCAGGGGCATTTCGAACTCAACGTGATGAAGCCGATGATGGCCTACAACGTGCTGCAATCGATGCAGTTGCTGGGCGATGCCTCTGTCACCTTTACCGATAACTGTGTGGCTGGCATTCGCGCCGACGAAGTGCGGATCGAAAAGTTGATGCGCGAGTCGCTGATGCTGGTCACGGCCCTCGCGCCGACCATCGGGTATGACAACGCGACAACCGTCGCCAAAACCGCGCACAAAAACGGCACGACCCTGAAGGAAGAGGCGATCAACCTTGGCTTTGTGGATGAGGCGACGTTCGACAAGGTGGTCCGTCCCGAAGACATGATCGGGCCAAAGTGAAGCCGATCAACCTCAATCAGGTGCGCAAGGCCCGCGCCAAGGCGCAAGCCAAGGCTGAGGCAGATCAGAACGCCGTCCGTTTCGGTCGCAGCAAGGCCACGAAAGACCGTGACGCCATGCTGCGCGCCAAGGCGGACAAGCATTTGACAGACCACAAGCGCGACCCGGAATGAGCCCGCACAGCCGCCCGGTCAAACGCTCGCTGACCCTGCAGGGGCACCGCACCAGCGTGTCGCTTGAGGATATTTTCTGGGATGAGTTTCGCCGCCGCGCGACGGACGAGGACAAGACCGTCAACGGTCTGGCCGCAGAAATTGATGCCGCACGTGGCGACATCGGTCTGGCATCAGCGATCAGGGTCTATGTGGTGGAACGGCTGCTCGCCGAAAATCAGTCTTTGGAATAAAGCGCGCCGCGCAGCGATGACAGACGATCACGCTCGCGCGTTTCGACCTCATTCATCTTGGCAGGCTTCATCGGCTTGACGACACGCGCTTCTTTGTCAAACAACCGGGCCAGCTGCTCTCCCTGCAACTGCTTGCGGGCCACAGGCTTTGCATCAGCAGACGCCTTCTGACGCCCCTTGAGACGAAAGCGAGAAGATCCAGGCAGCGAGATAGTCATGGCAGCACCTCTAAACGGCAGAACGCTTGTTATCGAACAATGAAGAAAAGGTGACACAAAAATGGCACCGCGCATAGTGTGTCCCCAATTCAAACGGCGAAGATTTGCCTGAATAGCCATAAAAGACAGGGCTTTGTGAACGCTCTGTGAACAGAACGGCGATTTCGGCGCCGATTCAATGATCGCAAGTGACCAACAATTACTGCGCAGCACCCGTTTTGTCTGAGAATCTGAAACCGGCGGCCGTTACCTTGGGGCGATTCGCAGCCAGATCCCCTCTGCCGCACGCACCGTCAGATGCGCCTGCGGCACCGGCACATGGCCCGGATCGGCGGAAAACCGGTATTGTTGCAGCAACTGCGCCAGCAGCACGACGCCTTCTACCATGGCGAAACCTGCACCCGTGCAGATACGTGGTCCGGCGGAAAACGGCATATAGGCATCGCGTTGCGCGTCCTGATTGGCTTGCGCGCCCCATCGTCCGGGATCAAACGCATCAGGATGATCCCACAGCCGGGTGTGCCGGTGCAGGTGCCACGGCGACAGCACAATCTGCGCGCCCCGCGTGATTGCGCGATCACGGAACCGGGTATCGCCCGTTGCCTCGCGTACCATCATGGGCACGGGCGGGTACAGACGCAGCGTCTCGCGATAGACATCTCGGGTCAGCTTTAGCCCGGAAAGATCACTGAAAGTGCCAGAGAACTCCGTCGCCTCAGCGGCAAGTCGGTCCTGCCAGTCAGGGTGTGTCGCCAGCAGATAGAGCGTCC
>JAHDGO010000212.1 GCA_020627605.1 Yoonia sp. | reverse complement strand
CGTGCAATCCCGCGTCATCCGCAACCGTCTTGAAAAAGAATGCGAAGTGAACGTGGCGATTAAGATCGCAGACACCGAAAAAGGCGACGCCTTTGAGGTGTCCGGGCGCGGCGAATTGCAGATGGGCGTGTTGATCGAAAACATGCGCCGCGAAGGGTTTGAGCTGTCAATCTCGCGCCCGCAGGTGATCTTTACCGAAGTTGACGGTCAGCGCATGGAGCCGGTCGAGGAAGTCACCATCGACGTGGATGACGAATATACCGGCGTTGTGGTCGAAAAACTGACCGGTCCGCGCAAGGGTGAACTGGTCGAGATGAAACCGGCAGGCGCAGGCAAGACCCGGATCATCGCCCATGTGCCGTCACGCGGATTGATCGGCTATCATGGTGAGTTTCTGACAGATACGCGCGGTTCCGGCGTCCTAAACCGCCTGTTCCACGGCAAGACGCCCTACAAAGGCAAGATCGAGGGGCGGCGTCAGGGTGTCCTGATTTCGATGGAAAACGGCACCTCTGTCGCCTTTGCTTTGTGGAACCTCGAAGATCGCGGCAAGATGTTCATCGGCGCGCAAGAGGCGGTGTATACCGGTATGATCATCGGCGAACACAGCCGCGAAAACGATCTGGAAGTGAACCCGCTGAAGGGTAAGAAGCTGACCAACGTCCGCGCATCTGGTACGGATGAGGCCGTGCGCCTGACCACGCCAGTGACCATGTCGCTGGAACAGGCCATCGCCTATATCGACGACGATGAACTGGTCGAAGTGACACCAAATGCGATCCGTCTACGCAAGCGGTATCTTGACCCGCATGAGCGCAAGCGCCAGTCACGGGCGGCCTAGCCCCCAAAAGTCTTCAAAGGCTTTTGTCCTGATTTGTCGAAAAATCCGGCGCCCCGGGCTGAACCGGGTCGCCAACAGTCATCTGACCAGACGCAATGACCGAGGCATACCAACCGCCGTGCCCGCGCATCGCGTTATAGCCGCCTGGCCCAAGCGCCTTTTCCATGCGCGAACACGGTGCGCAGGGCCCGTGAATGTCCAGCAGAACAGGCCCTATGCGTAGCAGCCCCTTGCGCAATGCGAGCAGGTTCAAACCAGACACCACCAGATTGCGGCGCAAGGTCTCTGGCTTGACTTCCGCGTTGCCCGACAGTGCCGCGATCACCGGCAAATGCTCTGCCTGAATAAGCGTCACCGCACGTTTGCCTGCCCGCCCATGATCACCGGCCAACCCGGCCTCTGACACGTCAGCCTTTGCGACGACATCCATGTTTGCATGGCGCGCGGACCGCAGGCCAATCCAGTCCAACCGCCCCGCTTGGGCATGTGTCGCGATCATCTGGGCCAGATGACCCTTCACCCGATCTCTTCGACGATGCTCAACTCGCGCTGGCTGGCGCCCTTGGCGAAACTTAACGCCTCTTGATAGGCCTCTGAGTAGTAACAATCATGCGCGGCCTGCAGGCTTGGAAAACGGGCCACCACATTGCGGGGCCGGTCTGGACCTTCCAGCTGTTCATAGGCCCCGCCACGCGCCAGAAACACGCCGCCATGGTCAGCGATCGCACCCGTGGCGCGTTTGGCATATTCGCCATAGGCGGCCTCATCCGTCACCGTCACATGGGCAATCCAAAGTGCGCTCATTTCAAACCCTCCAATACAGCTTTGGCCGCAGCAATCGCAGCCGCAGCATTTTCAACCGAGGCACCGCCGCCCTGCGCCATATCAGGGCGGCCACCGCCGCCCTTGCCGCCCAGTTCCGGGGTCGCGGCCCGCAATACATCAACGGCGCTGATCCGGTCAGACAGGTCGGCGGTCACCCCCGCCGCAACAGCCGCCTTGCCACCGGTATCAGCGATCAACAGAACCACACCGCTGCCAACCCGTTCTTTGAACTGGTCGACCAATGCAGGCAGGTCCTTTCCGGTCACGCCCTGCATGACCTGCCCCATAAAGCAGATGCCATTGACGTCCTCCTGGGTCGTGTCTGCCTCGGCGCTGCCGCCCATGGCAACCTCGCGCCGTAACTGTGCGACCTCATTGGCCAGCGCCTTGCGTTCGTCCATCAGGGCCTTGATCCGTTCCGCCAATTCTGACGCCGGTGCCTTCATCACCAGCGCAGCCTCGGCCAGACGATGGTCCTGCTGGCGCAAATAGTCCAACGCGGCCTGTCCTGTCAGTGCCTCGATCCGGCGGACACCGGCACTGCTGGCGCTGTCGCCAAGGGTGACAAAGGCCCCGATTTCACCCAGCTGTTTGACATGGGTGCCACCGCAGAGTTCTAGCGAATAGGTGTTGCCATCGGTACCCTTGCCAGACCCCGGCCTTTGGCCCATCGAGACGACGCGTACCTCATCCCCGTATTTTTCGCCAAAAAGCGCCTGCGCACCAAGGTCACGGGCATCATCCGGCGTCATGATCCGGGTGTCCACTTTGCTATTCTGACGGATCAGCGCGTTCACCTCACGTTCGACCGTCGCCAGCTCATCAAGGCTCAGCGCCTTGTTGTGGCTGAAGTCAAAGCGCAAACGATCCGGCGCATTCAGCGACCCGCGCTGCGCGATGTGGTCGCCCAGCGTTTCACGCAGCGCCTCATTCAACAAATGCGTCGCAGAGTGGTTGGCCTGAATATCCGCGCGGCGCACCGGATCAACGGACAACTCTGCCCCCTGCCCGTTGGAGAGTGTGCCTTCGGTCACTTCAGCAAAATGCACGTAGACGCCAGCCACCTTCTTGGTGTCGGTGATGGTTGCCACCCCGGTCTCTGTGCGCAACGTACCGGCATCACCCACCTGACCACCGGCCTCTGCATAGAATGGCGTTTGGTTCAGCACGATCTGCACTTTGCCATCCGCTGTTTCAGCTGTTGCGCCGTCGAGCACCAGGGCGACAATCTGCCCTTCGGCGCTCAGCGTGTCGTAACCCAGAAAATCGGTGGCGCCACTGGCATCAGCGATGTCAAACCAGACAGCGCTGTCGGCGGCCTCTCCGGTGCCGGACCATGCCGCGCGCGCCTTGGCCTTTTGTTCGGCCATGGCGGCGTCAAACCCTTCGGTATCCACTGCACGGCCTTTTTCGCGCAACGCATCCTGCGTCAGATCCAGCGGAAATCCGAAAGTGTCATACAGCTTGAATGCCGCCGCACCTGGCAATTCTGCCCCTTCTGGCAGGCCCGCCAACTCGTCATCCAGCAGCTTCAGACCCCGATCAAGCGTCTGTTTGAACCGGACCTCTTCATCCTTCAGCGTCTCTTCGATCAGGCGCTGACCCTGACCCAATTCGGGATAGGCCCCGCCCATCTTGCGCACCAGCGCCGGCACCAGACGGTGCATGACCGGGTCTTTGGCGCCGAGCAAATGCGCATGGCGCATCGCACGCCGCATGATCCGGCGCAGCACGTATCCGCGCCCTTCGTTTGACGGCAGCACACCCTCGGCAATCAGGAAAGAGGTGGATCGCAGATGGTCAGCAATCACCCGGTGATGCACGTTGCCGTCGCCATCGGGATCGGTCGATGTCGCATCGGCCGACGCCTCGATCAAGGCGCGCATCAGGTCGGTGTCATAGTTGTCATGCTTGCCTTGCAGCAGTGCGCCAATCCGTTCCAGCCCCATGCCGGTGTCGATCGACTGCATCTCCAGCGGTTTGAGGGTGCCATCCGCAAATTGTTCGTTCTGCATAAAGACGACGTTCCAGATCTCGATGAAACGGTCGCCGTCTTCCTCTGCCGATCCCGGCGGGCCACCCCAGATGTGATCGCCGTGGTCGTAGAAAATCTCTGTGCAGGGGCCGCAAGGGCCGGTCGGCCCCATCCGCCAAAAGTTATCGTCCGTGTCAATCCGGATGATCCGGTCCTCTGCTACGCCAATCTTTTTCCACAGATCATAGGCCTCATCATCTGTGTGGTAGACCGTCGTCAGCAGCCGTGACTTGTCGATGCCAAAGTCTTTGGTCAGCAGTTCCCAGGCAAAAGGGATCGCCTCGGACTTGAAGTAATCGCCAAAGCTGAAATTTCCCAGCATTTCGAAAAACGTATGGTGCCGGGCGGTATAACCAACGTTGTCCAGATCATTGTGCTTGCCGCCGGCGCGCACGCATTTCTGGCTTGTGGTTGCACGGCTGTAATCGCGGGTTTCCACGCCAGTGAACAGGTTCTTGAACTGCACCATGCCAGAGTTGGCAAACATCAGTGTCGGGTCATTGCGCGGCACCAGCGGGCTGGAGGCCACAACCTCATGCCCCTGCTTTTCAAAGTAGTTCAGAAAGGTAGAGCGGATGTCAGCAAGGCTGGTCATGGCGGGCTTTCAATAGATGAATTGCGTTGGGCGTCAGAAATAGCTCTGCACCTGCGGGGTGTCCACAGCCAAAGGCAGGGTCATGTGTGTCGCATTGATGACCAGACTTGCCCGCCATCGCGGGCGAAGCACTGCCACCTGTTT
>JAHDGO010000211.1 GCA_020627605.1 Yoonia sp. | reverse complement strand
AGGTTTTGGCCGTTTCCACCGCGACGGCGGCGTCGCGGCAATAGGCGTCTGCACCGATGGCCTTGCCGAATTCCTCGTTCAGCGGCGCGCCACCGACTAGGACGACGTAATCATCGCGCAAACCCTTCTCGACCATCGTGTCGATGACGACCTTCATGTAAGGCATCGTCGTGGTCAGCAGGGCAGACATACCAAGGATATCAGGTTCTTCGGTTTCGAGCGCTTCAAGATAGGCTTCGACCGCGTTGTTGATGCCAAGATCGACGACCTCAAATCCGGCGCCTTCCATCATCATCGACACAAGGTTCTTGCCGATGTCGTGGATATCGCCCTTCACCGTGCCGATGACCATCTTGCCGACACGCGGCGCGCCGGTTTCAGCCAGGAGCGGCTTGAGGATGGCCATGCCACCCTTCATCGCATTGGCCGCCAGCAGCACCTCTGGCACAAACAGGATACCGTCGCGGAAGTCATGGCCGACGATGGTCATGCCACCCACCAGCGCTTCTGTCAGGATGCGGTAGGGGGCCCATCCGCGTTCCAGCAGGATGTTCACACCCTCTTCGATCTCTTCCTTCATGCCGTCATAAAGGTCATCGAACATCTGTGCGACGAGATCCTCGTCGTTCAGTTCGGAGAGGATGATGTCGTCTTCTTCGTCAGACATGTGCAACCCTTTGCAATCTGGTGGTAAAACATTAGTGCGCCCGTTTGCCGCAATCTACCTGCTGATTTCCGACATGTCCAAGAACATGACCGACCCGATGTTGCTCATGTTCTTGATATGTTCTAATATTCATTATGAGCGATCATCCGGTTCAGCCACGACACCGCACGCCGGGGCGCGCCGCTGCGTCAAACCCCGACAACCGTTTTGACCGTCTGCATGTGGAGGCGGTGGATGACGGCTGGACACCAGAGGCGGACCTGCCGGTGTTGCGCACCGAAGTCCGTGACGAGGTCGCGCGCAAGGTCATCACGCGCAACACCTCGCCCGATCTGTCGTTTGACCGTTCGATCAATCCTTATCGCGGGTGCGAACATGGCTGCATCTATTGCTTCGCGCGTCCCAGCCACGCGTTTCTGGGTCTCTCGGCAGGGCTTGATTTCGAAACGAAACTGATCGCCCGCCCGAACGCGGCCGCACAGCTGCGCAAAGAGCTGTCAAACCCGCGCTATCAGCCCGCGACAATCGCGCTGGGGACGAATACCGACCCCTACCAACCCATTGAGAAGTCGCGCGAAATCATGCGCGATGTGATGCAGGTGCTGAGCGAATTCAATCACCCGGTTGGCATCGTGACCAAAGGCACGCTGATCACCCGTGATATTGACATTCTGGCGCCGATGGCCGCCAAGGGTCTGCTGCGGGTCGGCATATCCGTCACCACACTGGACAAGCATGTGTCGCGGTTGATGGAGCCCCGTGTGCCGCCACCAGCCGTGCGTTTGCGTGCGATCCGATCGCTCACCGATGCGGGCATCCCGGTGCGGGTCATGGTCTCGCCGATCATTCCGGCGCTGACCGATCATGAGTTGGAGGCGATCCTGCAAGCTGCTGCACAGGCCGGGGCTGTTGCTGCCTCATCCATCGTGCTGCGCCTGCCGCGCGAGGTGGCGGGACTGCTTCGTGACTGGGTCGAGACGCATTTCCCGGACCGCGCCACGCGGATCATGGGGCGGGTGCGTGAATTGCATGGCGGCAAGGACTACGATCCGCAGTTCGGGATACGGATGACGGGGCAGGGCGAATGGGCCGCAATGATGCGGCAACGCTTCAAAATAGCGGCGCGACGGCTAGACCTTGATCGCAGTCTGCCTCCGCTGCGCACGGATTTGTTTGCAAAGCCGCCTGCGGCAGGCGACCAGCTGTCATTGTTATGACGCAAGGCTTTGCCGGTGCCGGTGCCTCCGGCGGGGATATTTTTCAACAGAAGAAGCGCGCGGTCATTCTTTATTAACTTTGTCTGCGCAGTCTGGCGCTGCGGTACAGGCTGGGAAGCCGATGACCGTAACAGGAGAAGCCCCGCGCGATTTCAGATCGCTGCGGGGTGGACCTGTTAGCTTCATCCATTCTTCTTTTGTTCAAAAATATCCCGGGGGAGCGTAGCGGGGGCAGCGCCCCCTCAACCGTTGCTATCCAGCACGGCGTCTGCGGCCCCGGCGGGGTGCCGCCTTGGGCCCTGCGCCATCGGTCCCGTCGGAGGCAGAGGAGAACGCGCCGAGCGCATCGGTGATCGTTTCCAGCGACGGCGCGCTGCCTTTAGGGCGCGTGTCCAGGGCGTGGCGCATCGCGACCAGATGGTCAGGTGTCGTGCCACAGCAGCCGCCGATGATTTTTGCACCGCAATCACGGGCCAGCCCGGCATAGTCCGCCATCAGCTCAGGCGTGCCGTCATAGTGGATATGCCCGTCGTGGTACTTAGGAATGCCGGCATTGCCTTTGGCGATCACGGGCAGGGTCGCGCCCGCCGCCTCAAACCCCAGCACCGTGCGCAGCAGGTCCGAGGCACCGGTGCCGCAGTTGGCGCCAAAGGCCAGCGGTTGATGGTCCAGCTTGCCTACCTTTTTGACCATATCGGCACTGGTGATCCCCATCATCGTGCGCCCGGCAGTGTCAAAGCTCATCGTGCCGCACCACGGCATGTCCGCCAGTGCGAACCCTTCGGCGGCGGCGGCAAATTCTTCTGCCGCGCTGATCGTCTCGACCCAAAGGACATCAACGCCGCCCGCCTTCAGCCCTTCGGCCTGTTCGTGAAACATCTCCACGGCCAGTGCATGGGTCAGGCTGCCCATCGGGGCCATAATCTCTCCTGTCGGGCCAACGGACCCTGCCACGACGATCTTTCGCCCGGATGCGTCGGCAACGTCGCGGCCCAGGGCGGCAGCCGTCTTGTTGAGTTCCATCACACGTTTGTCGGCCCCATGCAGTTTCAACCGTGACGCATTGGCCCCGAAGCTGTTGGTCAGAAAGATATCGCTGCCTGCATCAGCGGCACCTTTGTAAAGGGCGGTGATCTTTGCAGGCTCTTCCACATTCCACAGTTCCGGCGCATCGCCTGACATCAGCCCCATGTTGAACAGATTGGTGCCCGTGGCCCCGTCGGCCAACAGCCAGTCGCGCGTGGCGAGCAATTCAGACAGGGTGTTGGACATGGCAAAGCTCCGGTTTGGTTTCACCTGCGGTGTCACGGCATGCGGCGCGGTGCAAACCCATTCCTTGCATGATGATCATGCAGAAAATGATAAGACCGCGCCGGTCTGGCGCGGTCTTTGATCAGTGGTGTGCGGTTTTGGTCAGCTTTCCTTGACCAGTTGCGCCTTCGCTTCCAGCATGTATTCGGCCATTTTGGCGCGGATCGTGGCCTCATCCGCCTTGTCGCCAAGGTCGCCTGCCAACTTGCGGTAGACATCCTCGTCGCCGGCCTCTTCAAAGTCGGCCTTGATGACTTCCTTGGCGTATGCGTCCGCCTCATCCCCGGTTTTGCCAAGCAGATCAGCGGCCCAGAGGCCCACCAGTTTGTTGCGGCGCGCCTCGGCCTTGAATTGCATCTGGGCATCATGGGCGAATTTGTTTTCAAAGGCGTTTTCGCGGTCGTCAAAGCTGCTCATCTCTGGGCCTTTCGAATTGGAATGCAGTTGCACCTGATATGCCCCTTGAGGTGCTTGCCCGCAAGGGGGGCTTGCACTATGACGCGCGTATGACACTGGCCCGCACCGGGCCGCTGCACCGGGTAAGGGGTGATCATGGCGCGCCGCAAGAAGATTTACGAAGGCAAAGCAAAGATACTTTACGAAGGCCCAGAGCCAGGCACATTGGTGCAGTATTTCAAGGACGATGCCACCGCCTTCAATGCTGAAAAGAAGGCCGTGATCGAAGGCAAGGGCGTGCTGAACAACCGTCTGTCGGAATTTTTCATGACCGGCTTGTCACAAATCGGCATTCCCACCCACTTCATCAAACGCCTGAACATGCGCGAGCAGTTGATCCGCCAGGTCGAGATTGTGCCGCTTGAGGTGATCGTGCGCAACTTTGCTGCCGGGACCATGGCCAAGCGCATGGGCATGGAAGAGGGCACAGCCCTGCCGCGCCCGATTGTCGAGTTTTCCTATAAAGATGACAGCCTCGGTGACCCACTGGTGCCGGAAGAATACATCATCGCCTTTGGTTGGGCCACGCAGCAGGACATGGACGATATCGTCAGCCTCGCCCTGCGGGTCAATGACTGGATGTCTGGTGTCATGCATGGCGTCGGCATCAAACTGGTCGATTTCAAGATCGAGGTCGGTCGCGTCTGGGACAATGAGTTCCCCCGTCTGATCCTTGCCGATGAGATCAGCCCTGACAGCTGCCGTTTGTGGGATATCGAAACACAGCAAAAACTGGACAAGGATGTGTTCCGCCGGGATCTGGGCGATCTCAAGGATGCCTACACAGAGGTGGCAC
>JAHDGO010000210.1:3841-4450 GCA_020627605.1 Yoonia sp. | reverse complement strand
GACTAGCCTTCTTCACCCGGCAGCGTGAACTCGACCCGGCGGTTAAGGGCGCGGCCTTCGGGGTTATCGGCACCCGCCTCTGTCCGGTTCGGGGCAATCGGGTCAACCTCGCCCACCCCGCGGGCGGTGATCACATCGGCAGTCAGGGCGGTATTGGCGATCAGCCAGTCGCGCACAGCGTCGGCACGGCGCTGACCCAAAGCTAGGTTAAAGGCCTCATCCCCGAGGGCGTCCGTATGGCCGGTGATCTCAATCGCCGCCACACCGTCCAGCTTGTCGGCAACCCCGCGCAACGTGTCGAGGGCCGCAGGGGCCAGTGCGGCATCGCCAAAGTCGAAAAGCACGTCTGACAGCATCACCATGGCGTCGACTTCACCATCTGCGTTGGTGCTGACCTCCAGATTGGGGTCAGAGGCGGCGATGTCTTCAAGGCTGGGGGCCGCGTCTTCCATGACCTCGTCGGTCATTGCCTCATCTGCCATGACATCATCGTCCATCACCGCGTCGGTCTTGGCGTCCGCCTCCATCGTTTCATCAGACATGGTAGCGGCCTCGATGGCGTCCTCGGCCATGGTCTCGTCTTCCATCACCTCATCTTCCATGACCTCG
>JAHDGO010000210.1:516-3831 GCA_020627605.1 Yoonia sp. | reverse complement strand
GCTGCCATCAGACAAAGAAAGGTCAGTGTGGGGGTGCGCATCGGGTGTCTCCTGAGGGGTTATGCGATTTGTCGCCAGCTAACCCCGCGCGGATGCAATCGGGAAATAAACCCTGATCATATCGGCGTCAGCACATGTTGCAGTTGGCCGCAGAGAGGCAGATCATGGCAAACAGTGATCGCAAGAAGGAATGCCCCGATGGAACTCAACGCCGATTTCGCGCAGCGTGTGCTGGTCAGATCAGACAGCCTTGACTGGACAGCCTCGCCCATGCCGGGTGTCGACCGGCGGATGCTGGACCGGATCGGGGATGAGGTCGCACGCGCCACATCCATCGTGCGCTATGCGCCGGGCAGTCAGTTTTCTGCCCATACCCACACGGGCGGCGAAGAATTCATCGTGCTTGAGGGTGTTTTTCAGGATGAACATGGCGATTACCCCGCAGGCACCTACGTGCGCAATCCGCCAACCACGGCCCATACGCCGGGCGCGGCAGAAGGATGCACGATTTTCGTCAAACTCTGGCAGTTCGACCCGGATGACCGCACCCAATTCCGCATGGACATGGCCAGCGACCTGACAGAGGTCGCGCCAGGCATCACCGCCAAGACCCTGCACAAGGACCCGCGCGAGCATGTGCGCTATGTCGCCCTTGCACCGGGGGCCACTTTGGCCGAGGCCCCGTCAGGCGGGGCAGAGGTGCTGGTGATCAAAGGTGCGCTGCGCGAAAGTGGCGATACGCTGAGCAAAGGTGATTGGCTACGCCTGCCCGAAGGCGCGCCGCTTTCGCTGACAGGATCAGATGACGGGGCCGCGGTCTGGATCAAGACCGGCCATCTGCCATACGCGCAGGCGCCAGCGGCCTAAGCGTCAGGGCCGAAAGCCGTCCGGTATCCTGTCCTGACCATCCAGCAGCAGATCGGCCATCACCTCGCCAACCTTCGGCGCCATGCCAAAGCCGATCTTGAAACCGCCGTTGGCGATAAACTGACCGGGCCGCTGGGGATGCGCGCCAAGCACAGGGGCACGGCTGCGGCTGCGCGGGCGCACCCCCGCCCAGCGCGCAACGACCGGTGCCTCTGCCAGCACCGGAAACGCCGCGACAGCGCGTGCGATCACGTCATCAAGTGCGGCATCGGTGGCAGTGGGATCAGTGAACTCCCGTTCAGATGTTGACCCGACAGCCACCGTGCCATCGCCATGCGGGATGATATGCAGCGCGTCCGCAAACAGCTGTGGCTGGCCTGCCGCGTCGTACTGCAAGAGGGCGGCCTGCCCTTTCACGCCGTTGCCGCCCAGCTCTGCCATCCCGGCCCAGCCGGTGGCCCAGACAACCTGTCCCGCCGCGGGCCCTGCTGCCGCGATCTCACCTCCAAGCGCAATGATGGCGGCAGCCAGCGCCTGTGTGGCGCGGCGCGGATGGATCAGGGCCGACAGCGTGTCATGCACCACCAGCCCGGTCGGTGACGGTGGCATCCATGGGGCATCCCCCGCGGGGACCACCTGCCAGCGCGCCTTGCCCTGCCACAGGGTGGCCGCGCCATCGCTGCGTGCGCGGGCCAGAGCAACCGCATGTTCATCGGCCAATGGCTGCAGCCGACCGGTACGGGCATAGCCGGTGTCATGTCCGGCGCATTCTGCAACGTCGCGCCAGAAATCGGCCGCCATGATCAGGCTGTCGAATTGAAACGCCTTCTTGTCGTTCCAGTTCTCCGGCACATGCGGGGCCAGCGCGCCGACCACGCCGCCACTGGCACCGGCGGCAACACCATGCAGGTCGATCACCCTTACCTGCGCACCGCGCCGGGCGCAGGCATAGGCAACCGACAGGCCAAACACCCCTGCCCCCATTACCGTGACATCCACCGTTGCCATTCCGACCCTGCCCCTTCAATGATGGGCCGTTGGTAAGGTATGGGGCGATGACAGACCAGAGCGCAACATTGCAATGGCGGGACGGCGTGCCCATCGCCACACGGTTTGATGACCCCTATTACTCGCTGGAGGATGGTCTGGCCGAAACCGCGCATGTGTTTCTGGGCGGCAATGACCTGCCAGCGCGGCTTGGCGGGGATTTCCAGATCGCAGAGCTTGGTTTCGGCACCGGGCTGAACCTTTTGGTGACATGGGCGGCATGGGATCAGGCCGGGCGGCCCGGCAGGTTGCGCTTTACCTCATTCGAGGCCTTCCCGATGGACCTGGCCGATATGCGCGCGGCATTGGCTGCTTTTCCGGGGCTCGCCGATTTTGCGACGCAGTTGCTTTCCCAGTGGCACCCCGGCGCTGGTCCGGTCACCTTGCCGAACGGCCCGGTGCTGGAGGTGATCATCGGTGACGCCCGCCAGACCTTGCCGGGCTGGACAGGACAGGCCGACGCATGGTTTCTTGATGGCTTTTCCCCGGCCAAAAACCCCGAGCTTTGGGGGGCTGACCTGCTGCGCGCCGTTGGGGGGCACACGCGCGCCGGGGGGACTGCCGCCACCTATTCTGCCGCTGGCCATGTCCGGCGCGCGCTGGCCGAGGCCGGTTTCACCGTTGACCGCGCACCCGGCTATGGCCGCAAGCGCCATATGACCATCGCAAGGATGCCCGATGCAGAATAATCCGCGCCTTGGCATCGCCCTGATGATCGCCACGACATTTGTCTTTGCGGTGCAGGACGGCATCTCGCGCCATCTGGCGGCGGAATACAATGTGCTGATGATCGTGATGATCCGCTACTGGTTCTTTGCAGCCTTCGTGATCACCATCGCCACGCGGCAGTCAGGATCGGTCCGGGCGGCAGCGGCGACAACGCAGCCGATCCTGCAGATCTTTCGCGGCACGCTGCTGGCGCTGGAAATCTGTGTGATGGTCAGCGCCTTCGTCTTGCTGGGGCTGGTGGAAAGCCACGCGATCTTTGCGTGTTATCCGCTGCTGATCGCGGCGCTGTCAGGGCCGGTGCTGGGGGAAAAGGTCGGCTGGCGACGCTGGGCCGCGATCGGGGTGGGGTTCATCGGGGTGCTGGTAATCCTGCAACCCGGCTTCACCGTCTTTGCCCCGGCAGCCGTCGTGCCGCTGTTGTCCGCGCTGATGTTCGCGCTTTACGGCCTGCTGACCCGCTATGCCGCGCGTAAGGACAGCACGGCGACCTCTTTCTTCTGGACCGGCACGTCAGGGGCCGTGGTCATGACCGGCATCGGCATCTGGTTCTGGGAACCGATGACGGGGTCTGACTGGCAATGGATGGGCGCGCTTTGCATCACCGGGGCGCTGGGGCACTGGCTGCTGATCAAGACCTACGAGGTGGCCGAGGCCAGCGAGGTACAGCCCTTT
>JAHDGO010000210.1:0-506 GCA_020627605.1 Yoonia sp. | reverse complement strand
GTCTGCTGTTTCTGGGTGAGACGCTGCGCCTGAACGTGGCTATCGGCGCGGCGATCATCGTCGCGGCCGGGCTGTTTACACTGCTGCGGGCGCGCAAGACTGCAGGGTGAAGTGTTGCGATTAAGCGGGCAAAGCGGACAGATCTGCTAGGTGAAATGATGCGTAGGGTGGGTGAAACCCACGCGTTACACCAAAAAAATGCTATCTTATGCGTGGGTTTCACACATCCTTCACATATGTCCGCATTGGCCTCAGACCCGCAGTTCCAACCATCCCGGATCCTCACAACGTCGACTTGCGCACCCTGCCGCACCGATCTCTACGGTCGGGCCACGGGCCGCACGTCCGGTGTTTCCGTTGAAACCGCAACCGAGGGCGCGCTAGGCGCGGTGGATGTGCCGACAGACGTCTGGCGCGCAGGCCGTGCCACAGGGCGAAGCAAAGGTTTCTTACCCAGCAGCAGATCGGTAAATCGCACCGGTCCGGTCCGGCCTGTCAGCCGCGCC
>JAHDGO010000209.1 GCA_020627605.1 Yoonia sp. | reverse complement strand
TGACGGTGGCAAGTTTCTGAACGTCATTGGCTTGCGTGTGGCACCGCCGCGCTCTTCCAAGTCCGCGCCAAAACCGGAAAAACCTGCCAGCATACCGGAACCGACAGAGGCCACTGATGACCGATCCCCCCTGCAAAAGCTGGTGGACAGGTTTCGATGACCGCTGCCGCCCTGCGCGAGGCGTTTCTGTTTCAGTCCAAAGCCTGCGAAAGCCTTGGGTCCCCTTTCATGGGGCAACTGATGCGGCTTTGCGGCACGGCTGATTGGCCGACAGGCAGCGTGACTGACCGGATCTTTGGCTGGGGCGGTGACGTCAGCCCACGTGGGCAATCCGTCCCGCTGCGGTTGGCGGGTGCGCTGCACGCGCTGCATCTGCAAGGCGATGCGCGTCTTGGTGATGTTTACCCGCCAGAACAGGCAACTGATGCCGCGCTTTGGGCCGCTGTCTGCGATGTGCTGGTTGCCGAGGCTGATCACATCCACACATGGCTCGACAGTGCGCCGCAAACCAACGAGGTGCGCCGCGCCGCTACGCTGATCGCAGTCGGTCATTTTCTGGCAGATCGCTATGGTCTGCCGATACGCACCGCCGAATTGGGGGCAAGTGGCGGGCTGAACCTCCATTGGGACAGCTATGCGCTGCAGATTGGTGGCGCGCATTTCGGCAGCACGAACCCGGCACTGGTGCTGACCCCGGATTGGTCCGGCCCGCTGCCGCCACCCGCGCAACCCACTGTCGTGTCGCGCGCCGGTGTCGACCTCAACCCGCTTGACCCGGCACAGCCTGACCATGCGCTGCGGCTTCAGGCCTACCTCTGGCCTGACCAGCCAGAGCGTCTGACACTGACGCGGGCCGCGATCGGGGAGGCACAGACAAAGGTTGCGCAGGGTGATGCGATTGACTGGCTGTCAGGGCAGTTGGCGCATCAGCCGGGCACGGTGCAGATGATCTACAGCACCGTCGCATGGCAGTATTTCCCGGCCGACAAACAGGCCGAAGGGGCCGCGGTGATTGCAGCGCATGGTGCTGCGGCCAGCGACGACACCCCGCTGGCCTGGTTCGGCATGGAAAACGACGGCGGCGCACGTGGTGCCGCGCTGACCCTGCGGCTTTGGCCCGGTGACCTGACGCTGCACCTTGGGCGCGCCGACTTTCACGGGCGCTGGGTGGAATGGCACGGCGCTTGACCGCCCGGCCACCACGCCCATATCAGACAAGACAGAACGCAAAGGCACAGGCACCATGGAAAAAGACCCTTCTTTCAACGTGCTTGGCAGCACGCTGACCCCCTGCTCTACCGATCCGATGACGGGCTTCTTTCGCAACGGGGCTTGCGACACATGCGCCGCTGATCAGGGCAGCCATACCGTGTGCGCCGTCATGACGGCAGAGTTTCTGGCCTATTCGAAATATGTGGGCAATGACCTGAGCACGCCGCGACAGGAGTTCGGCTTTCCCGGACTGAAGCCGGGCGACGGCTGGTGTCTGTGTGCCAGCCGGTTCTTGCAGGCCCATGACGAGGGCTGCGCACCGCAGGTGAACCTGCACAGCACCCATGTGCGCGCGCTCGATATCGTGCCGATTGATGTGTTGCGGCAATATGCCGTGGCAGAAGGCGACTGATACGCCCGACCTCTCAGGGTTGGTCCTTGGCCTCTGGTGACATCAGGTCATCAATAAAGAGGCTCAGCAGTTGGGTGCGCCCGCTGACGCCTGACTTGCGATAAATCGCATTGGTCTGCGCCTTGACGGTCCCTTCGCTGACGTCGCGCAGGCCGGCGATTTCCTGTGTCGACATGCCCTTGATCGCGAAAAGTGCCACGTCCCGTTCCGCCGGGGTCAGGTCCCACTGCTGAAAGCGTTCTTCCATCACCTCCAGGAATGCGCCAGAGGCGAGCCGCAATTGATCTTCGACCGCCAGATTGCGGGCCATCGTGCGCCGTAGCACCAGCCAGCCCAACACCACGCCCAACAGCAGGCCCAGTGCGGCGCCCAGCTCGATCATTTCATGGACTTGCCAACTGAATGGCGCGATCCCAAGGACAGAGGCGAGGATTTGCGAGACAAAGAAAATCGCGCAGAAGAACTGCACGACCACGATGCCAATCACCCCCCATTGCCCCTTCATTCGCGGGCCTCCGTCAGCAGCGCGGTGCGGGGTTAGTCATCGTCTTCGTCATCTTCATCGTCGTCATCATCGTCATCATCGTCTTCGTCATCATCGCGGTCATCTTCATCATCATCGCGGTCATCTTCATCGTCGTCTTCGTCATCATCTTCATCGTCGTCTTCGTCTTCGTCGTCATCGTCATCGTCGTCATCATCCTCGTCGTCGTTATCCTGGCTGCCACTGCCGCCTGAGCCGCCCGGAGGATTAAAGAGACCAAGCACGCCGTCGTCATCATCATCCGACCTGTCGCGCCAATAGTCCCGCAGGATCTCTCCGGTCTGGGGGTTGAAGACAAGCTCGCGGCGCAGATCATCGCGGTAGGCGACGACGCGGATGCGACCCAGCAAGGTGCGGTTCAGGGTGATCTGCCCGAATCCCTGCGCCTGCAATTGCGTGACAATCTGGTCCTGAACGGACTGGGCCGCCGCAAATTGCGGCGCCCCAACCAAGGCCAAACATATGGCGATACGCTTCATCATTGCGTGATCCTTACCCGAGAACCGGATGAGAGGACGGCGCGGCCAAGCGCTGCTTACTCGTCGTCGTCTTCGTCATCATCTTCGTCGTCGTCTTCGTCATCATCTTCGTCATCATCTTCATCGTCGTCTTCATCATCGTCATCGTCTTCATCATCTTCATCGTCGTCTTCTTCATCATCTTCGTCATCATCTTTTTCGTCGTCGTCTTCTTCGTCGTCTTCGTCGTCTTCATCATCCTCGTCATCTTCATCATCCTCATCGTCGAGGAAGTCTTCGTCGTCTGTGTCGAATTTGACACCGGGAGAGAACGAATCGTTCGCGTCAACAGCCTCGACCTCTTGCTTGAGGATCTCGCCGGTGCGGGCGTCATAGATGGCTTCCAGCTTGCGGCCACCGCGGATGGCTTCAACCTTCACCTGCGACGGGCTGCTGGTGACTTCGATGCTTTCATAGCCTTGGTTCTGCAGGGCAGAGACAACCTGATCGGCCACGGTTTGCGCATAGGCGCCACCTGTACTGATCAGCACAGCGGCGGTTGTAGAGAGCAAAATCTTTTTCATCGTTCGTTCCTTTCTGGTGTCGGCGCACAACAGCGTGCGGCGTCTGGGGGTGAAAAGAACGCGATCCTGCCCCCATGACCATTGATCATCGGTTTACCGGGGGCAAGTAAACCGATGAAAGACGCGCCTAAACCAAAGTTTACGCGCCCTCCATGTCGAAGCCGAGGTGTTTGGCCACCGTAAAGATGTCCTTGTCCCCACGGCCACACATGTTCATGACGATCAGATGATCCTTGGGCAGGTCGGGGGCAATTTTCATGACATGCGCCAGCGCGTGTGATGGCTCCAGCGCCGGAATGATCCCCTCTTGCGCGCAGCAGAGCTGAAATGCCTCCAGCGCCTCTGTGTCCGTGATGGCCACATACTGCGCGCGCCCGATGTCATGCAGCCAGGCATGTTCCGGCCCGATGCCGGGATAGTCGAGACCAGCAGAGATGCTGAAACCCTCAAGGATCTGGCCCACATCGTCCTGCAACAGATAGGTGCGGTTTCCGTGCAGCACGCCGGGGCGGCCGCCGGTCAGCGAGGCGCAATGCTCCATCTTGGCGTTCACGCCTTTGCCGCCAGCCTCGACCCCGATGATGTTGACATCCGTGTCGTCAAGAAACGGATAGAACAGGCCCATCGCGTTGGACCCGCCGCCGATGGCTGCGATGATCGTATCCGGCAACCGCCCCTCGGCTGCCTGCATCTGTTCCTTGGTTTCCTTGCCGATGATGGCCTGAAAATCGCGGACCATGGCCGGGTAAGGGTGCGGACCGGCCACCGTGCCGATGCAGTAAAACGTATCGCGGACATTGGTCACCCAGTCGCGCAACGCGTCGTTCATCGCATCCTTCAGCGTGCCGCGGCCAGATGTGACCGGCACAACCTCTGCCCCCAAAAGGCGCATGCGGAAGACATTGGGCGCCTGACGTTCGACATCATGCGCACCCATATAGACCACGCATTTCAGCCCAAATTTGGCACAGACCGTTGCCGTGGCCACGCCGTGCTGCCCGGCACCGGTCTCGGCGATGATGCGGGTTTTGCCCATGCGGCGGGCCAGAATGATCTGACCCAGCACATTGTTGATCTTATGCGCGCCGGTGTGGTTCAGTTCATCGCGCTTGAGGTAGATTTTTGCGCCGCCCAGATGCTCTGTCAGCCGCTCTGCGTAATAAAGCGGGCTGGGACGGCCAACATAATGGGTCCAGAGATAATGCATCTCGTCCCAGAAAGTTTTGTCCGTCTTGGCATGCTCA